>JAICUV010000339.1 GCA_025935655.1 Chloroflexota bacterium
ACAACTTCCAGGCGGCCTACCCGCAGACCGTGGGCGTCGCACCGAAGACGATCGAGGCGGGCGGCTCCTCGGCGGAGATCGGCCACGCGTCCGTCGCGATCGCGGCGATCACGTCGTGCACCAACACGTCCAACCCGACGGTCATGGTCGGGGCGGGCCTGCTGGCGCGCAACGCCGTGGCCCGCGGCCTCACGGTCAGCCCGGTGGTCAAGACGTCGCTCGCGCCGGGGTCCAAGGCCGTCACCGGCTACCTCGAGCGCGCAGGCCTCATGGCGCCGCTCGCCGAGCTTGGGTTCGCGCTCGCCGGCTACGGCTGCACGACCTGCATCGGCAACAGCGGCCCGCTCGACGAGCCGATCGCGAAGGCGGTCGAGGACGACCAGCTGGTCGTCGCGGCCGTCCTGTCCGGCAACCGCAACTTCGAGGGCCGCATCCATCCGCTCGTCCGCGCGTCGTACCTTGCCTCGCCGCCGCTCGTCGTCGCGTTCGCGCTGGCGGGCCGGGTGGACATCGACCTCACGACCGAGCCGCTGGGCGTGGGATCCGACGGCGCCCCGGTCATGCTCTCGGACATCTGGCCGACGCCGGAGGCGGTCCGGTCGGTCATCGGGGCGTCCGTCGACGCCGCGCTGTTCCGCGAGACGTACGCGTCGGTGTTCGAGGGCGACGATCGGTGGCGCGCCCTGCCCATCCCCGAGGGCGACCGCTACGCGTGGGAGGATGGCTCGACGTACATCGCGAACCCGCCGTTCTTCGAGGGGCTGACGGCCGAGCCGGCGCCGCTCCGGGACATCGAGGGCGCCCGCGCCCTCGCCGTGCTGGGTGACTCGGTGACGACCGACCACATCAGCCCGGCCGGGTCGATCGCCGCGTGGTCACCCGCCGGCCAGTGGCTCCAGGCGCAGGGCGTGAGCCCCGTGGACTTCAACTCGTACGGCGCCCGGCGCGGGCACCACGAGGTGATGATGCGCGGGACCTTCGCAAATATCCGCCTGCGCAACCGGCTGGTCGAGGGCAAGGAGGGGCCGTACACGCTCCACCTCCCCGATGGCGAGGAGACGTTCATCTACGACGCGGCGATGCGCTATCGCGACGAGGGCGTGCCGCTGCTGATCCTCGCGGGCAAGGAGTACGGCTCGGGCTCCTCGCGCGACTGGGCGGCCAAGGGCACCACGCTGCTCGGCATCCGCGCGGTCATCGCCGAGAGCTACGAGCGGATCCACCGCTCGAACCTCGTGGGGATGGGCGTCCTGCCACTCCAGTTCCTCGACGGCGAGAGCGCGACGTCGCTCGGGCTCACGGGGCGCGAGGCGTTCACCCTCACCGGGATCGCGGACATCGCGCCGCGCCAGGTGGTGACGGTCATCGCCCGCTCCGACGAGGACGGGTCCGAGCGCCGCTTCCGCGCGATGGCGAGGCTCGACGGGCCGATCGAGGTTGAGTACCTGCGCCAGGGCGGGATCCTGCCGGCCGTCCTGCGGCGCCTCGCCGCGTCCTGACGGGAACGCCTCCCACGAGACCGCGCTCCCAACGCGAAGCCCCCGGAGGGAGGCCGGGGGCTTCGTCGCACCGAGGGTCCCTCGGCGACCCGGGGAGGAGTCCGCGCCGCGAGGTGTCCTTCGTCGCTTCGACGCATGATCCCCGCTCGCTGTTACGCCGCCGGAAACACGAAAGCGGAGCCGATGGCTCCGCTCCGGAGATGCCGTCTGTGGTGGGCGATACTGGACTCGAACCAGTGACCTCACGGATGTGAACCGTGCGCTCTAACCAACTGAGCTAATCGCCCGAGGGAGCGCATTCTAGCGTGCCCGGCGGGATCCGCGGGCCGCCGCTACAGGCGCAGGTCTGGCCATCGCTCGAGGACCCGCTCCGGGTCGATGTCATCGACCACGATGAGCTTCGTGCGGCTGGCCGCGCCGGCGACGAGGCGGACGTTGCGACGGGGGACGTCGAGCTCCTCGGCGAGCAGCCGGAGCAGCGACTGGTTCGCCGCTCCCTCCACGGCCGGTGCCGCCACGCGCGCGCGCAGGATCCCATCGGCAACCCCATCGACGCGGTCGGACCCACCGCGGGGCGTCAGGCGGACGGCAAATCGGACGTCGGCAGGGCTCAGGACAACCTCTAGAGGAAGGCGCGCATCACGGCGCCAAGCACGAGCAGCACGAGCAGGCCTGAGAAGTCGAACATCCCCGCCTGCGGGAGCATCCGGCGGACCGGACCGAGGAGCCACTCCGTCATCGACACGAGGAAGGCGGCAACCGGCGTGCGACCCGTCGGGTCCACCCAGCTGAGCAGCAGCCGGGCGAAGATCAAGAGCCAGAGCACGAGGGCGATGCCACCGATCGTCGCCTGGACGAGCGCTCCCATTGCCCGAGTCTACCAGCGCTCGCCGATCCGGCCCGCGGGCGGACCCCCGTGGTGACGCTCGCGGGCGCCGTCAGGCGGCCGGCGTCGGCCGGGCGCCGAACAGGGCGCGACCCACGCGGACGATCGTCGCCCCCTCCTCGACGGCGATCTCGAAGTCGTCGGTCATCCCCATCGACAGCGCGGGCCCCAGGCCGAGATGGCTGGCACGCAGCCGCTCCCCGAGCTCGCGGAGGGCCACGAAGGTGGGGCGCCCCGCCTCCGCGGTCGGCACGAGCCGGCCGATCGTCATGAGCCCGTCGACCCGGAGGTTGCGCAGCTCCAGCAGCTCGCCGATCGACGCCTCGACCGCGTCGGGCCCGAACCCGGCCTTGGCCGGGTCGTCCGCCACGTTGACCTGGAGCAGCACGGGGAAGCGCTCCCCGGGCCGGACCTCCCCCGCGATCCGGTCGAGCCGCCGCGCCAGCTCGACCGAGTCGACCGACTGGATCACGTCGACCGCCTCGATCGCCTTGCGGGCCTTGTTCCCCTGGAGCGGCCCGATGAGGTGCCACCGCCCGCCATGGGTGCCCGCGACCTTCTCGACCGCCTCCTGCACCCGGTTCTCGCCCAGCTCCGTGAGCCCGGCATCGATGGCGGCCTGGACGACCTCCGGCGGATGCGTCTTGGACACGGCGACGAGCGTGACCCCGGCCGGATCCCGCCCGACCCGCGCGGCCGCCTCCCCGATCCGCCCGAGCACCGCCTCCCGAGCCCGCACGAACTCGACAACCCGGTCA
>JAICUV010000111.1 GCA_025935655.1 Chloroflexota bacterium
CAGCGCCGGACCTCGCCGAACAGGCGCCAGATCGGGATCCGGGGAACCATCCCACGCCGGGCGTAGAGCCCGTTGGAGATCGGCTGGACCGCGTCCGTGCACATGCCCCAGGTGTGGATCCTGCTGTCGTACGGCGTGTCCGGGCCGGGGACCGCCGGCCCGCCCGGGTCCACGCCGCGGCCCGCCTGTGCGTGGTCCATGAGCGCCTGGCCCAGCCCGCTCGCCTGGGCGTCCGGGTGGACGAACAGCATCGCGAGGAACCACAGGCCCTCGCGCACGGACGCCGCGCTGAACCCCACGATCCCGCCACCCGTGCGGACCGCGACCCAGAAGCGGTCCGGGTCGGTGTCCATGAGGTGCGCCAGCAGCCGGCGGAGCGGCGCGAGGTCGTCGGGCATCGTCGGCTGGTTGAGGCGCGACTGGTAGTCCTCGATCCCCGCCTTCCAGATCCGGGTGCAGGCAACGAGGTCCTCGGAGGTGCCCTGCCGGTACCGCACGTCGCCCGCGGCGATCCCGTCTCCCGATCCCGCGCCACCGGAAGCGGTCATCGGTCAGTCGTCCGCGTCGCCGTCCGCGCTCGGCGGCCGTCCCGTCGCGAGTCGCTCCAGCTCCGCCTGCATGAACGGGTCGAGGTCCCCGTCGAGGACCGCGCCCGTGTTCGAGGTCTCGTGGCCCGTGCGCAGGTCCTTGACCATCTGGTAGGGGTGGAGGACGTAGCTCCGGATCTGGTTGCCCCAGCCCGCGGTCACGTGCTCGCCGCGCAGCTTGCGCAGCTCCTCCTCGCGCTTCTCGAGCTCCACCTCCAGGAGCCTCGACTTGAGGACGCGGATCGCGATCTCGCGGTTCTGGGTCGCGGACCGCTCGTTCTGGACCGCCACGACGATCCCGGTCGGGACGTGGGTCAGGCGGATCGCGGACTCGGTCTTCTGGACATGCTGGCCGCCCGCGCCCGAGGACCGGAACGTGTCCACGCGGATCTCGTCCCAGTTGAGCTCGATCGCGACGTCCTCGTCCGCCTCGGGCATGACCTCGATCAGGGCGAACGTCGTCTGGCGCCGGTTCTGCGCGTCGTAGGGGCTGATCCGGACAAGGCGGTGGACGCCGCGCTCGGCGCGCAGCCAGCCGTAGGCGAAGCGGCCCGTGACCGTGACCGTCGCGCTCTTGATCCCGGCCTGGTCGCCCTCCTGGGAGTCCACGACGTCGGCCTTGAACTTGTGGCGCTTCGCCCACTGGAGGTACATGCGCAGCAGCATCTCGGCCCAGTCGGTGGCCTCGGTGCCGCCGGCGCCCGCGCTGATCGAGAGGACCGCGTTCTTGGCGTCGTACTCGCCGCTGAACAGGAGCAGCGTGCGCTCGCGGTCGAACTCCGTCCCCAGCGTCACCGCCTCGCGCTCGAGATCCGCCTCGGTCTCCGCGTCCGGAGAGTCGGCGAGGAGGTCCAGGAGCTCGACGAGGTCGTCCGCGCGCTTCTCGATGGAGCGCCAGAGCGCGACCTCCTCGCGCAGCCCCTCGGCCTCGCGGGTGACCTTCTGCGCCTCGCGCTGGTCGTCCCAGAACCCGGGCTCGATCGCACGCGCGTCGAGCTCGGCGACACGCGACTCCTTGGCGGCTAGGTCAAAGACGCCCCGAGGTCGACCGGATCCGCTCCGCGAGGTCCCTGATGGCGGCGGCGTCCACTAGCCGCGGACCTGCAGGTCCTGGAGCAGGATCGGACGGAGCTCGATCAGCCGAAGGGCGGTCTTGCTCCGGGCGACGACGGGGTTCACGCAGGGGCAGTACGAGTTGTGGGGACAGACACCACAGTTGCCATCGCAGTCAAGGGCGGCGGCGTAGCTGCAGTTTCGGCAATCCCGTTCGCAAGCGATCAGATCGACGAACTGGGCTTCCTCAGCCTGCTTCACAAGCTCCCTCACTCCTGTCCTTCGCTTGTCGTTCGGGCGTGACGATTGGGACGGGGCGCCGAGGAGGTGCTCGGGCTTGGCGTGGGCTGCGGCGCCGGTCCCTGGGGGCGAAGAACTCGTCCGAGTATAGGCGCGGGTTTCTCGTAATCCAAGGGGGTGAACGGGGATTGGGACGGAAATTTGGCCGAAACACGCCGATCGGCGTGACCGTTGACGGGATTCGCCCGCCTGCACGGGGCGGTGACGCGTCCGGCGGCGCGATCCGGGTGCGCTCGTCAGCCGCCGGGCAGCTCCTCGGGCGCCGTCCCGCCGGTGGCGAAGTACAGCGCGAGCGCCCCCAGCTCGTGGGCCGTGGCCCGCAGCCGTCGCTCGAGGTCCGCATCCACGGGCGACGTTCGCGTCGGCGACCCGTACGCCTCGAGGCCGAGATCCGAGGCGATCCGCAGGACCCGGTACATGTGCGTCGGGTCGGAGACGAAGACGGCGGATCGCAGGCCGCGCTGGTCGAGCTCGCCGGCGACGGCCCGGAGCGAGTCCAGCGTGTTGTGGGCGCGGTCCTCGCCGAAGATGGCCGAGGCCGGGACCCCGTGCGCGATCGCGTACTGGCGCGCGACGGCGGCCTCCGTCGTCCGGTCGCCGGCCTGCTTGCCGCCGGTCACGACGAACCTCGGCGCGACGCCCGCGCGGTAGAGCGCCACGGCGTGCTGGAGCCGTGCCTCGAAGACCGGGGAGGGCCGCCCGTCGTACTGGGCCGCACCGAGGACCACGATCGCGTCAGCCGGACGCTCCTCGTCGGCGGCGCCCTGCTGCCAGATCCGGAGCACGGCGAACCCGCCCGCCAGCGCGACGGCAAGCCCGGCGACCAGCGCACCCCGCACGACGATCGACGTGATCCGGCCGATCAGGCTCCGTGGCACTTCTTGTACTTCTGGCCCGACCCGCACCAGCACGGGTCGTTGCGGCCGATCCGCGCGCCGGACGGCGTGAAGCCCTGGCGGGTCCCGCCACTCGCGTTCGCGTCGCCGGGGGTCTCGCGGGCGCCCTTCATCGGGTCCGACGGGAGGCCGGTCACCGGCATCGCACCCCGCGTGGCGGTCGCGGCACCGGCCGCACCGAACACCCCGGCCCCCGTCGCGGACGCGCCCCCGACGCCGACCATGCCAGCGCCCGCCCCGGTCGAGGACGGACCGCCGCCCGGCGCCTCGGCGTGGGCCGGACCCGGGTGCACGGACCCGTCCGCGTGGGTGTGCTGCTCGGCACCGCGCGCCGGCTGACCCGGGCCGGGGAGCGGCACGGTCGCCGGCTCGCGCTTCACGGTGACCCGGAAGATCGTCGTGGCGACCTGGCGGCGGATGAGGTCCGAGAGCTCCTCGTAGAGGCGGAACGCCTCCTTGCGGAACTCGTTGAGCGGGTCCTGCTGCGCATAGCCACGGAGGCCGATGCCGCGGCGCATGTCGTCGAGCTCGGTGAGGTGCTCGACCCACAGGCTGTCGATCGTGCGCAGGAGGACGAACCGCTCCACCTGCGACCAGACCTCCTCGCCGTGCTCGGTCTCGCGGCGCTCGATCTCGGTCTCGACGAGATCGTGGAGGTGATGGACGATCTCGTCACGGGTCCGGAACTCGTCGAGCGCCTCCTCGGACGTCTCCTCGGTCGGGAGGCCCATCGCCCTGAGCGCGACGGTGAGCCCCTCGAGGCTCCACTCCGCCGGGGACTCGCCGCCCAGGTACTGCTCGACCATCGCGTCGACCTCGGCCTCGAGGAAGTCGCGCACCGTCTCGGTCAGGTCCTCGTTGCGGAGAACCTTGTCGCGCTCGCCGTAGATCGTCTCGCGCTGCTTGTTGATGATGTCGTCGAACTCGACCACGCGCTTGCGGATGTCGAAGTTGAAGCCCTCGACCCGGTTCTGGGCCGAGGCGATCGTCTTGGACACGAGGCTCGACTCGATCGCGACGTCGTCCTCGAGGCCCAGCCGCTCCATGAGCCCAGCGACGCGCTCGGACGCGAACCGCTTCATCAGGTCGTCGTCGAGCGACAGGTAGAACCGGGACGAGCCCGGGTCGCCCTGGCGGCCGGACCGGCCGCGCAGCTGGTTGTCGATGCGCCGGGAGTCGTGGCGCTCCGTGCCGATGATGTGCAGGCCGCCCGCGGCGACGACCGCCTCGTGGTCGGCCTGGGTCTCGGCCTTCGCCTCGGCGAGCGCGGCCTCGTACGTCTCCGCGTCCACCTCGGCGGGGTTGAGCCCGCGCTTGTGGAGGATGTCGGACGCGATGCCGGCCGGGTTGCCGCCCAGCTGGATGTCCGTGCCGCGGCCGGCCATGTTGGTGGCGATCGTGACGGTCCCCGATCGGCCGGCCTGCGCGACGACGAGCGACTCCCGCTCGTGCTGCTTGGCGTTGAGGGTCTCGTGCTTGATGCCGCGGCGCTTGAGGAGCGTGGACAGGACCTCGCTCTTCTCGACCGACACGGTGCCCACCAGCACGGGCCGCCCGGCCGCGGTCATCTCCTCGATCTCGTCGATCAGGGCGTTGAACTTGCTCGCCTCGTTCTTGTAGACGAGGTCCGGCAGGTCCTCGCGGATCATCGGGCGATGGGTCGGGATCGCCACGACCTCGAGGTTGTAGATCTTGTGGAACTCCTCCGCCTCGGTCATCGCCGTGCCGGTCATGCCGGACAGCTTGTCGTACAGCCGGAAGTAGTTCTGGAACGTGATCGTGGCGAGGGTCCGGCTCTCGCGCTGGACGCGCAGGCCCTCCTTCGCCTCGATCGCCTGGTGGAGGCCCTCGCTCCAGCGCCGCCCCGGCATCTTGCGGCCCGTGAACTCGTCGACGATGACGATCTCGCCGTCCTCGACGATGTAGTCGCGGTCGCGCTTGTACAGGGCGTGCGCCTTGAGCGCGGAGTCGAAGTGACGGGCGAGGCGCGGGTCGGCGTCATAGAGGTTCGGGACGTTGAGCAGGCGCTCGATCTTGTCGACGCCCTCCTCCGTCGGGGAGACCGCCTTGTCCTTGAGGTCGACGAAGTAGTCGCCCCCCTCCTCGGCGCCCTCGGGACGCTCCGAGAGCTTGGGCACGAGGCGCGCGAACGTGAAGTACAGGTCCGCCGATTCCTCGGCCTGGCCCGAGATGATGAGCGGCGTGCGCGCCTCGTCGATGAGGATGTTGTCGACCTCGTCGACGATCGCGAACGAGCGTTCGCGCTGCACCCGGCTCGTGAGCTCGTCGACCATGTTGTCGCGCAGGTAGTCGAAGCCGAACTCGTTGTTGGTGCCGTACGTGATGTCGGCCGCGTACGCCTCGGCGCGGGTGACGGGGCGCAGGTTGATGAGGCGCTCGTCGGTCGTCGGGAAGCCGGGCTCGAAGAGGTAGCTCGTGTCGTGGGTGATGACGCCCACCGACAGGCCCAGGAAGTGGTAGACGGGCCCCATCCACTGTGCGTCGCGCCGGGCGAGGTAGTCGTTGACCGTGACGAGGTGCGCGCCGCGTCCGGTCAGGCCATTGAGCGTGAGGGCCAGCGTCGGGACGAGGGTCTTGCCCTCGCCCGTCTTCATCTCGGCGATCTTGCCCTGGTGGAGGACCACGCCGCCGACGAGCTGGACGTCGAAGTGGCGCATCCCGAGCTTCCGCTTGCTCGCCTCGCGGGCGGCGGCGAAGACCTCCGGGATCACGTCGTCGAGGGCCCGGTTGATCTGCTCGTTCTCGCGCTTGCGGCGGGCCTTCCGGAGATCGGAGCGGCGCTCGCTGTCGGGATGGTTGAGCTCGTCCTCGGACGGCTCCTCGCCCTCGGCGACCTCGTGGATGTCGGCCTTGACGGCATCGATCCGCTCGCGGATCTCGTCGTCGGAGAGCGCGGCGTACTCGTCCTCGAGCCCGTTGATCTCGTCGATCAGCGGCTGGAGCTTGCCGACCTCGCGGTCGTTGGTATCGAAGAATCGGGAGATGAAGCGCATGGCCGGGTGAGTATAGGGTGACTCGCCGGGGCGCCTCCTTCGGCGCCTGGTGCCGGCGTGCGTGCGGCGACCGGCCGGCCCGCCTGCCGCACCTCCACCCGACGGCGTCCTGCGCCCCCGCCTGGACGGCGCCGCCTTGCCCCTCGCGCCTCGCGAAGGCGCACCTACCACTGGAGCGAGTGTTGGGGTGACGAACATGCTCGCGAAGGCCCACGTACGCCTCGGGATGGTAGGTGGGCCCGATTCGAGCCCCGGGCCGACGCCAACACTCCTCCCAGTTGTGCCTGAGAAGATGCGTCCCGCGTGCCGGACCGCCGCGGCGCCTGGCCCTCGACCGAGCGATCCATCACCACGGGCGGCTCGGGCGGCTGGACCAGGACGCCTGGACCGGGCAGCGCGAGCCCCTGCCACCAGCAAGGAAGACGAGGACGATGCCCGCCCCCATGACGCCGGCCACGGCCAGCGCGCGACCCATCAGGGCTGGTCGGACCCCACGACGACGCCCTTCTCGTTGACGGTGACGTCATCGATCCCCACCGCGGGCATCGGCATCGGCGCGGGGATCGCGATCCCCTTCTCGACGGAGACGCCGCCGCCCCACGCCATGTTCACCGTGCCGCCGTTGGGGAACAGGGTCGCCGCCAGCGCCGCCGCGCCGAACACGATGGCCGTTCCCAGCCCCAGGACGCCGCTGACGACAAGTGCTCTGTGCATCGTGACCCCCGGACGCCGGACGAGCCGGCGCGGTTCCCGGGCTCAGCCGGGGAGCGAGAAGAGACGAGTGCCGTACCCGACGACGATGATCCCGAACGTCACCAGCGCGAGCACGACCCAGAACAGGACGCTTCGGAGCGTGCTCGTGGGGTGCATCTCGGGGTTCGAGAGCGCGGGGAGCTTGCCGCCCTTGAGCGACGCGCCCCAGCGCGGCGAGCGGAGCTGGTTCCGCCAGTTCTGGTCCGTGACGGGCCGGGGCTCGAGGCCGCCCTTGCCGTCGGGGCGGTGCAGCTGCAGGCTCATGGGTCTCCGGGTTGGGTGGCCGGTCAGGCGCCGGCCGATGCGGGCATCGCTGATGGTACGTCGTCGTCGGCGGCGGGAGCGTCGTCCGGGAGTGCCGGTGGGGTGGTCCCCTCGCGCCGGCCGCCGCCGAACCCGTCCTCCCACAGGAGCATCTCCTGGGTGAACGAGACCTCGGAGCTGAACAGCGCGCCCACGGATTCGCCGCGGTGGATCCGCTTGATCGCCTCGCCGATGAGCGGCGCGACCGAGAGGACCTTGAGCTTCTCGATCTGGCGCGACGGCGACAGCGGGATCGTGTCGGTGATGACGACCTCGCGCAGCGCCGAGTTGGCGATCCGCTCGACCGCAGGATCGGACAGCACGCCGTGGGTTGCGCAGGCGTAGATCTCGGTCACGCCCTCGCGCTCGAGCGCACGGGTGATCTCGATGAGCGTCCCGGCCGTGTCGATCTCGTCGTCCACGATGATCGCGCGCTTCCCGCGGACCTCGCCGATGACGTTCATCACCTCGGCCCGGTCGAGGTTGCCGTGACGCCGCTTCTCGACGATCGCCAGCGGGGCGTCGACGAGCTCGGCGAACGCACGGGCGCGCTTCGCGAACCCGAGGTCCGTCACCACGACGAGGTCCTCGAGGTGCATGTCGATGAAGTAGCGGCTCAGCATGTGGACCGCGGTGAGCTCGTCCACGGGGATGTTGAAGAACCCCTGGATCTGGCCCTGGTGGAGGTCCATCGTGAGCATCCGGTCCGCGCCGGCCACCGAGATCATGTCCGCGATGAGGCGGGCGGTGATCGGGACGCGCGGCTGGTCCTTCTTGTCCGAGCGGCCGTACGCGTAGTACGGGACCACGGCGGTGATCCGCCCCGCGGAGGCCCGCTTGAACGCGTCGATCATGATCAGGAGCTCCATGATCGACTGGTTCACCGGCCGCGATGTGGGCTGGACGAGGAAGATGTCCTTCTCGCGGACGTTGTCCAGGATGCGCACGAAGATGTTCTCGTTCGCGAACTGGAACACCTCGGCCTGGCCGGGCTCGCTGGCGAGCCAGTGCGCGATCTTGCGGGCCAACTCCGGGTTGGCGTTGCCGTGGTAGATCTCGTACTGGTCTACGTACACGCCTGCCTCCCGGTCGCCGAAGGCGGTCACGACGAGCGATCCCCGCCGTCCGTCGGATCCGCGCCGTCGGCCTGGGGATCGTCATTGTCGCCGATGGCACCACGGTCCGCCAGCCCCTCCCGGAAGGCGGCGATGGCCACGACCTTGTCGCCCTCGCCGAGCCGCATCACGATCACGCCGCGGGCGCCCGACGAGTAGCGGTTGATCGAGTTCGTCTCGGTGCGGATGACCTGGCCGCCGGCGGAGATCAGCATCAGCTGGTCGTCCTCCTCGGTGACCTGCTGCACGGCGGACACGAGACCCGTCTTGCGGCCCTCGAGGGCGATCAGGCGCACGCCCTGCCCGCCGCGATGCTTCTGGCGGAACTCGGACAACGGGACGCGCTTCCCGTAGCCCGTCTCGGTGAGCACGAGCAGGTCGGACTCCGGCTCGACGACGCTCATCGAGACGACCGCGTCGCCCTGGCGGGCGAGGCGGATGCCGATGACACCCGCGGCATCGCGGCCCATGGGCCGGACCTCGTCCTCGGAGAAGCGGGCGAGCATGCCCTGCGAGGTCGCGATGATCACGTGGTCCTCGCCGGAGCTCACGTCGACCCATGCCAGCTCGTCGCCGTCGCTGATCGTGATCGCGCGGATCCCGGTGGAGCGGACGCGCTCGAACTGCTCGAGCGGGGTCTTCTTGATGATCCCGTTGCGGGTCGCCATGACGAGGAAGTGGCCGGGCTCGAAGTTGGGCAGGCAGATGGTGGCGACCGGATACTCGCCGGACTCGACCTGGACGCCCGGCAGGTTGATGATCGCCATGCCCTTCGCCTGGCGGCTGGCATCCGGGATGTTGTGGACCTTCGCGCTGAACACGCGACCCTTGTTCGTGAAGAACAGCGCCCAGTCGTGCGTGTTCGCGGCCAGGAGATGCTCGACGGCATCCTCCTCGCGGGTCACGTGGCCGATGATCCCCTTGCCGCCGCGGTGCTGGCGGCGGTAGGTGGCGACCGGCTGGCGCTTGATGTAGCCGCGCCGGCTGATGGTGACCACCACGTCCTCGTCCGCGATGAGGTCCTCGTCGGTCATCTCGCGGCTGGAGTCGTCCACGACGCGCGTCCGGCGCTCGCCGGCGTACTTGCGCCGCAGCTCGGCGAGCTCGTCCTTGATGATCGCGAGCACGCGCTGCGGGTTGGCGAGGATGTCCTCGAGCTCCGCGATCAGCTGGATGACCGCGAGGTACTCCTCCTCGATCTTCTGGCGCTCCAGCGCGGCGAGGCGCGCGAGGCGCATGTCGAGGATCGCCTGGGCCTGGAGCTCCGACAGCCCGAAGCGCGCCATGAGGTTGTTGCGAGCCGTCTCGACGTCCGCGGACTCGCGGATCGTGCGGATGACCTCGTCCAGGTTGTCGAGGGCGATCTTGAGGCCCTCGAGGATGTGGGCCCGGGCCCGCGCCTTCTCGAGGTCGAACTCCGTCCGCCGCCGGACGATCTCCCGGCGGTGGGTGACGTAGTGGCTGATCACGCTCTTGAGCGACAGCGTCTGCGGCTGGCCGTCGACGAGCGCGAGCATGTTGAGGTTGAACGACGTCTGCATCGCCGTGTGCTTGAACAGGTTGTTCAGCACCTTGTGCGGGTTCGCGTCGCGCTTGATCTCGATGTAGATCCGCATCCCGTCGCGATCGGACTCGTCGCGCAGATCGCTGATCCCGTCGAGCTTCTTGTCCTTGACGAGCTCCGCGATCTTCTCCAGCAGCGATGCCTTGTTCACCTGGTACGGCAGCTCGCTGACGATGATCGCGGTGCGCTCCTGGCGCGCCTCCTCGAACGTGCACAGCGCGCGCATGATCACGCGCCCGTGGCCGTGCGCGTACATCTCGCGGATGGCGTCGATGGTCTCCTGCTCGCCGGTCAGCGGGTTGCGCCGCGTCTCGTAGCGGTAGATCGACGCGCCGGTCGGGAAGTCGGGGCCCTTGACGATCTTGCACAGGTCGTCGTTGGTGATCTCCGGGTTGTCGATGAGCGCGACGACGGCGTCAGAGACCTCGCCCAGGTGGTGCGGCGGGATGTTCGTCGCCATGCCCACGGCGATGCCGCTGCTGCCGTTGACGAGCAGGTTCGGGAGCTTGGCCGGGAGGACGGATGGCTGCTTCTGGGTGCCGTCGTAGTTGTCCTCGAAGTCGACGGTGTCCTTGTCGATGTCCGCGAGGAGCTCCGCGGCGATCGCCGTGAGACGGGCCTCCGTGTAGCGCATGGCCGCCGCGGTGTCGCCGTCGACGCTGCCGAAGTTGCCCTGCCC
>JAICUV010000042.1 GCA_025935655.1 Chloroflexota bacterium
CGCGCCCCTGGGAGGGCACGAGCGTGCCGCCAGGTGGGGAAAGCATGGCGTGACGCCACCGTTCAGCCGCCAGGCGGGAGACGGGCCGCCAGGGCAGGAGACGACCGGCCGGCGGGAGACGAGCGGCCAGGCGGGAGACGACCGGCCACGCGGGAGATGCGGCGAGCGGCGACGAGCGCCGAGCCGGCGAGGAGCGGCGGGCACGGACGACGGCACACGTGCCCGCGTACACTCGCGTCCGACCGACTGGCGAGGAGGAGCCGCGTGGCGAAGGCCCAGAAGCACGGCAAGGGGAAGGCGAAGACGCAGACCAGCGCGAAGGCCCGCGCCGCCCGCAAGGCAGCACGCCAGGCGCTCGTCGAGCCCGAGGTCGCCGCCGCGGATCCCGGCGCGACCAACGGCACCGACGCCCAGGTCTCCGCGACCGCGTCGGAGGCGCCCGACGCCTCGACCGACGGTGCCGCCCCCGAGCCCGCCCCCGACGCCGCCCCCGAGCCCGCCCCCAAGCCGGCGCGGAGGCGCCGCCGGGCCGCGGACGCCCAGCACACCACCCGGCCCGAGCCCACGCTCCGGATCCTCGAGACCCGGGTCCTCCGCGGCCCCAACTACTGGGCGCGCGAGCCCGTCATCCGCCAGGTCGTGGACCTCGGCGTGCTGGAGGAGTTCCCGAGCAACAAGATCCCGGGCTTCGTGGACGCGCTCGTCGAGATGCTCCCCACCCTGGAGGACCACGCCTGCAGCCTGGGCCGGCGCGGCGGGTTCATCACCCGCCTCCGCGAGGGAACCTGGGTGGGCCACGTGGCCGAGCACATCGCGCTCGAGTTCCAGAACCTCGCCGGCACGGACGTCCGCCACGGGAAGACCCGCGGCACCGGCGAGTACGGCCGCTACAACGTGATCTTCGAGTACCGCGAGGAGCAGGTCGGCATCGAGGCGGGGCGGATGGCCGTCGCCCTGGTGAACCACCTCGTGGCCCCGTCCGACGAGGCGTTCGCGTTCGACCTCATGGCGGAGCTGGAGAAGCTGATCCTGCTCGCCGAGCGGCTCGCCTTCGGACCCAGCACCCAGGCCCTCCTCGACGAGGCCGCCGGGCGCGACATCCCCTACATCCGCCTGGACCGCTACAGCCTCGTCCAGCTGGGCCAGGGCGTCCACCAGCAGCGGATCCGGGCGACGATGACCAGCCGGACGTCCGGCATCGCCGTCGACATCGCGAGCGACAAGAAGCTCACCAACCGCCTGCTCGATTCCGCGGGGCTGCCCGTCCCGCGATCCGAGGTGGTGGCGACGGAGGACGACGCGGTCGCGGCCGCACGCCGGCTCGGCTACCCGTGCGTCATGAAGCCGCTCGACGGCAACCACGGCCGCGGCGTCGCGCTCAACCTGCGCTCGGAGGAGGACGTCCGCGCCGCGTGGCCGGAGTCGCTCCGCCAGAGCCGCAGCCGGGACGTCATCGTCGAGTCCTACATCACCGGCAACGACTACCGATGCCTGATCATCGGCGGCAAGCTCGCGGCGGTGGCGGAGCGCGTCCCCGCGAGCGTCACCGGCGATGGCGAGCGCACGGTCCGCCAGCTCGTCGACCTCACGAACGCCGACCCGCGTCGCGGCATCGGCCACGAGAAGGTCCTGACCAAGATCAAGCTGGACGAGAACGCCGAGGAGATCCTCCGCGAGCAGGGCTTCACCCCGGACAGCGTCCCCGAGGCGGGCACGTTCGTGAAGCTCGCGCTGACCGGCAACATGAGCACGGGCGGCACGTCGATCGATCGGACGATGGAGGCCCACCCGGACAACATCGAGATCGCCGAGACGGCGGCCCGCGTCGTGGGCCTGGACATCGCCGGCATCGACTTCATCTGTCCCGACATCGCGACGCCCGTCCGCGAGACCGGTGGCGGCATCGTGGAGGTCAACGCGGCGCCGGGCTTCCGCATGCACACCCACCCCACGGAGGGCGAGCCGCAGTACGTCGCGCGCCCCGTCGTCGACCTGCTGTTCCCGCCGGGCACCCCCGCCCGGATCCCGATCATGGCCGTCACCGGCACCAACGGGAAGACGACGACCGTCCGCATGATCGCCCACATCCTCAAGCTCATGGGCAAGCGGGTCGGGATGACGTCCACGGACGGCATCGTCATCGACGGGCGGCTCATCAAGCGCGGCGACATGTCCGGCCCGAAGTCGGCGCAGATGGTCCTCCAGAATCCGACGGTCGACAGCGCGGTGTTCGAGGTCGCCCGCGGCGGGATCCTGCGCGAGGGCCTGGGGTACGACCGCAACGACGTCGCCGTCGTCACCAACGTCACCGGTGACCACCTGGGCCTCGGCGGCATCGACACGCTGGGCCAGCTCGCGAACGTCAAGGGCGTCATCGTGGAGGCGGTCCCGCGCTCGGGCTCCGCGGTGCTCAACGCCGACGATTCGCTCGTGTACCGGATGGGCCGCCACTGCGCCGGGCGCGTCGTCCTGTTCTCGATGGCCAAGCACAAGGGCGAGGACGGGTTCGATCGCGTGGACGGGCACACGTCCCGCGGCAACGCGGCGTTCTGCCTCGAGGACACGCCCCAGGGCGAGCTCATGGTGCTCAAGCACGGCCCGCGCAAGATGCCGGTGCTGTACACGCACCTCATGCCGGGCACGTTCGGCGGCCGGGCCCGGATGAACGTCGCCAACTCGCTCGCGGCCGCGGCCGCGGCCTGGGCCTCCGGCGCCCACCTCCACGACATCCGCCAGGGCCTCCGGACGTTCAGCACGTCGTTCTTCCAGGCGCCCGGCCGGCTGAACCTCGTCGAGGTCGCCGGGACGCGGGTCGTCATCGACTACTGCCACAACGTGGACGGCATGCGCCAGCTGGCGGACTTCGTGAACCGGATGGTGGCGGAGCCGCAGACGCGCTCGGGCGTGCTCGGCGCGCCGGGGTCGTCGGTCGCGCATCCGCCCCGGACCGGCCGCGCCATCGGCGTGATCGGGATCCCCGGCGACCGGCGCGACCAGGACCAGGTGGAGTACGGGCGGCTCGCCGCGACCGCGTTCGACGAGATCATCATCCGCGAGGACAAGAACCTCCGCGGCCGCCAGCCGGGCGAGACGGCGGCGAACGTGGCGAACGGGGCGCGCTCGGACAACGGCGACGGGAAGCGCGGTCGGGCGGTGAAGGTCGAGAAGGTCCTCGACGAGGCGTCGGCGGTCCGGGCGGCGATGCGACGCGCGCTGCCGGGCGACCTCGTGGTCGTGTGCGCGGACGATGCGGTGGGCGTCTACCGGGAGGCGATGACGCTGGCCGGGCGTGCGCAGGGCGGCACCGCGTTCGCGGACCCGGGCGAGCTCGAGGCGCCCGAGGGCTAGCCGGCCCGCCCGCCGGCCGGGCGATCGTCGCCGGCGGACGGCTGCCGCCGGAGACGGCTACCGCCGGCGCTGGTCCGCCAGCCGGGGCGAAAGCTCGGCGATCCCGTGCGTGGTCGCGTCGACCTGGCGTGCCCCGAGCCGGCCGAGGAGCGTGAACACCGCCTCGCGCTCCGCGTGGCAGAACAGGATCACGACGCGCGGGCCGTCCGCGCGGCCGCCGTTCGCGCCGGCCCCGCCCGCGCCCACGAGCTCGGCCTCGAGCGCCATCGCCTCGCCCTCGTAGACCGGGACCCGCGCCGGGTCCATGCCGCCCTCCGCGACCCCGTCGAGGATCGTGTCGATCACGCTCTCGCGCGAGCGGCCGCGGAGGTACATCGGGGTCTCCTTGATCACGACCCGCTGGGCGCGCTCGGCGGCGATCCGCCCGATGCCGCGAAGCGTGTCGTCCGGCCGGTCGCCGGCCGTCCCGATGATCGCCGTGATCGGCGCCGCCCGACCGGCGGCCCCGCCCGCGATCCCCGCGGCGACGTCCAGGATGGCCGTGGTCCCGGCTTCGTTGTGGGCGAAGTCCACGATGACCGTCCGCCTGCCCAGCTGGAACAGGTTGAGGCGGCCCGGCGACAGGTCCGCGGACGGCCGGAAGTGGCGCAGCCCGTCCCCGACCTGGTCCAGCGTGGCCCCGAGCGCCCGTGCGCCACCCGCCGCGGCGAGCGCGTTGGCCACGTTGTGGCGGGCGAGGCCGCCGAGCGCGACCGGCAGGTCCGCGACGTCCAGGAGCTCGTGCTCATCGGCCCCGTTCCACTCGAGGAGGCGCCCGCGGCGGAGGACGAAGCAGCGGCCGCCCTCCCGCCGGTGGCGGGCGATGAGCGGCGAGGCGTCCGGGTCGAGCGAGAAGTAGGCGACCCGGCAGCGCACGCGGCGCGCGACGGCGGCCACGAACGGGTCGTCCGCATTGAGGACCGTCCAGCCGTCCGGCTTCGTGATCCGGCAGATCGTGGACTTGACCTCGGCGAGCTCCGGCAGCGTGTGGATGCCCTGCAGGTCGAGGTGATCCGAGGAGATGTTCGTGAACACCGACGCCTCGTTGGACTCGTAGCCCATGCCCTTGAGCACGAGGCCGCCGCGGGCCGTCTCGAGCACCGCGACGTCCACGTCGCCGCGGCGCAGGATCGCGGCCGCGCCGCCCGGACCGGTCCAGTCGCCCGCGTCCACGACCCGCTCGTCCACGAGGATCCCGTCCGAGGTCGTCGTGCCGACGTGGTGCCCGGCCCGCAGCAGGATGTGCGTGATCAGCCGGGTCACCGTGGACTTGCCGTTGGTGCCGGTGATCGAGACCACGGGCATCCGCCGGTCCGCGTCCCTGATCCACGACGGCGGCGTGGCGCGCGCCCCCGCGATGCGCTCGGTCCAGCGGTCCACGACGCGCTGCTGGGTCCCGGTGAGGCGGACGCGCCGACCGGGATGCACCGAGCGCGTCGCCAGGTCGAACGACGCCTCGGCGATGAGCCGCGCCCGCTCGGCGCCGCTCCACGGCCAGGTGACGACCCAGCGGCCCGCGTCCGACGCGCGATGGACCTGGCACGGGCCGCCGGTCTCGCCGTGGTCCGCGCGGAGCCGCCGAGTCCAGGCCACGAGGTCCGCGACGGCGTCCGGCCAGTCGCGCGCGGGCACCGACCGGCCGAGGTGGACGAGCATCCCGTCGCCGGGGGAGCGGGAGCCGTGCCACGCGCGCGTCCGCCCGACGGCGACCTCGACCTTGACCACCGGCAGCAGCCGGTAGACGTTGGGTCCCTCGTACAGGCGGATCTCGATCAGGCGCACCGTCCGGCGAGGATACGCGAGCCGACCACCCCGTCGCGGGTCGTCCAGCGCGGTCGGCGGCCGATTCCGTTGCCGCCGTCCGGCAGGCCGCCGCCGTCCGGTAGATTGCGGGCATGACCGCATCGCCCGCCGATCTCGTGCCCGCCGCAGACCTCGCGGCCCTCCGCGCCGCCGTGGAGCGCGCGTATCCAGCGTTCCTCGCCGACCTGGAGCGGCTCGTCAACATCGACTGCGGCTCGTACACCGCCGACGGCGTCGACGAGGTGGGCCGCTGGACCAGGGCACGGCTGGAGGCGCTGGGCGCCACGGTCACCGTCCACCCCAACGACCTCGGCCTCGGGAGCACGGTCATCGCGGAGCTGGCGGGCGACGACCCGGCGGGCCCCACGCTCCTGGCGATCGGGCACATGGACACCGTCTTCGACCCCGGGACGGCCGCGGCACGTCCGTTCACGGTCGACGAGCGGGGGATCGCGACCGGCCCGGGCGTCACGGACATGAAGAGCGGCCTGCTCGCCGGGCTGTACGCGCTCGCCGCGCTGCGCGAGACGGGCGGGCTGCCGCTGGCGCGCGTGATCTTCGTGGGCAACCCGGACGAGGAGATCGGCTCGCCGGTCTCGACGCCGCACATCCGCCGCCTCGCGTCCGAGGCGGACGCATGCCTGGTCCTCGAGTGCGCGCGGATGAACGGCGACATCGTGAGCGCGCGCAAGGGGAACCTCGGCCTGACGATCACGATCACGGGCCGGGCAGCGCACGCGGGCGTCGAGCCGGAGAAGGGCCGCAGCGCGATCCTGGAGGCCGCGCGGCTGGTCACGGACCTCCACGCGCTCAACGGGCGATGGCCGGGCGTGACGGTGAACGTGGGCGTGGTGCGCGGCGGGACCCGTCCCAACGTCGTCGCGGCGGAGTGCGCCCTCGAGGTGGACGTCCGCGCCGTGACCAGGGACACGCTCGTCGCCGCCGAGACGGCGATCCGGGACCTGGCCGTGTCGCACGTCGTGCCGGACACGACCTTCGCCATCGTCGAGGACGGGCGCCACTGGCCGATGGAGAAGCTCGAGCGGTCGGGGCGGCTTGTCAGCCACGCGATCGGCCTCGCGGGCGAGCTCGGGTTCGAGCTCCGGGACACCCTGACGGGGGGCGCCTCCGACGCGAACACGACTGCCGGCATGGGCATCCCGACCCTCGACGGGCTGGGGCCGGTCGGTGGGTTCGACCACTCGCCGGAGGAGTACCTCGAGGTCGCCTCGATCGTGCCCCGCACGACGCTCCTCGCCGCGCTCATCGCGGCGATCGGGCGCGACCCGGAGGTCCGCGCGTGGCGGCTCGAGCGTGCGGCGCGTGCGGCGCGGGCGGCCGGGCCCGAGGACCGATCGTGAGCCGCCGCCACGTCACCAGCGGCGGGCCGTGGGAGGCATCGGCGGGCTACTCGCGCGCCATCGCGGTGGGCGATGGGTGCTTCGTGTCCGGGACGACGGACGCGGGGCCGGACGGGACGTCGCTCCACCCGGGCGACGCCGGCGGGCAGGCGCGGGCGGCGTTCGCGATCGTCGAGGGCGCGCTGGGCGAGGCCGGGTTCACACTCGACGACGTCGTCCGAACGCGGATGTACGTCGTCGATCCGGCGGACATCCCGGCCGTCACCGCCGTCCATGGCGAGCTGTTCACGCACGTCCGGCCGGCGGCGACGCTGGTGGTCGTGGCGCGGCTGATGACGCCGAGCCTGCTGGTCGAGGTGGAGGCCGAGGCCCGCCGGGGCTGAACCCCGCTAGGCGACCCCGAGATACCTGAGCACCGCCACGAGCCCCACGCCGACCAGCAGCCCCAGGAACAGGTTGCGCCGCCAGGCGACGATCAGCAGGCACGCGACGACGCCGATGATCTCCACCCCGATCACGACGCGGTACCCGGTGTCGCTGGTGCCCTGGACGAGGGTCTGCGAGGCGGCGATGGACGCGAGCACCGCCGGCCCCACCAGCCGCAGGTAGATCAGGGCCGGCGCCGGCAGCCGCTCGATCCCCGGGGCGAGCATCGGCAGCGCCCGGGACGGGTACGTCACGGCGCCCATGAGCAGGGCGAGCAGGACGAGCTCGTTGCTCATCGCGGCGGCTCCGGCGCGTCCGCGTCGACGTCGAGCGCCGCATCCGCCTCGGACTCGTCCAGCGCCTCGTCGATGTCGTACGTCCCGAACGGGATCGGCGGGAGCGGGTGCACATGCTCGGCGTCGTCGAGCTCGGCGACTGCCTCGGCCATGTGGCTCGGGCGGAGCGGGAGCGATGACTCGGCGGCGATGGGTCCGGACGCGGCCTTCGCCGGCACGGCCATGCCGACGAGCGGCCCCACGAGCCCCCCGAGCACGATCCCGACGGAGAGCCCCACCACCAGCGACGCTCCGACGCCGATCGCCGCGCCCGCGCACGCCGCCGCGACCTCGCGCCGGCCGGTCATGAGGCCCACGGCGAGCCCCGCCATCGCGGCGGGGAACACGATGTCCAGGCCCAGCACCGCCGGGTCGGGGATCGCGGACCCCAGGAGATAGCCGGCGATCGTCGCGACGTTCCACGGGATGAACACGCCCAGGACGGCCCCGATCCAGTAGCCGGGCACGTCCACCCGCCCGAGCCGGTGGAAGTGGGTCGCGGCGAGGGCGAACGCCTCGTCGGTGAGGACGTGGGCCATCGCGGCGCGGTGGTACCACGGCACGTGCCGCAACCGCGGTGCGAGCGAGGCGCTGTACAGCAGGTGGCGCGCGTTGAGGAAGAAGGTCAGCACGACGATCGGCAGCCATGGCAGACCCTGTGCCACGTAGCCGACGGCGGCGAACTGGGCGGCGCCCGCGAAGGCGAACACGCTCATCGCGCTCGTCTCCACCAGCGAGTACCCGGCGTTGCGCGCGGACAGCCCGAACACCAGCGCGAAGCCGATCGCGGAGACGGCGATGCCGAGCGAATCGAGGACGAGCTGCCTGCGGGCCGCCCGCAGGTCCGCGGTCATCGCCCTAGCGCAGGAAGGTCTTGGCGCAGGTCCCGTCGCAGACGACGAAGACGGCGTGCTTCTCCAGCGCGTAGCCCGCCGCGTGGAGCAGCCCCGGGCAGCCGGGCGTCGGGCACTTCCAGACCCACCAGCGGTCCTTCGCGTCGAGCGGGGTGGACTCGGCGGCCAGGGTCGCGGCCAGCGGCTCGCGCGCGGCGACGAGCGACGCGATGCGCGACGCGCGCTCCGCCTCGGACTCGCTGGTGTACGGGTAGTTCTGGCCGACGTTCGAGGTCACAAACCCCTCCGCTCTCGCTCGGTTGCCGGCAGCAGATCGGTGTGAGCGCAGCCTGCCACCGGCGCGCCCGAGGATAGCATCGGGCGGGGCATGGTCGGCCCGGGATCGACCCGCCTCAGCGGACCGCCGCCAGCCCCATCGACCGCGGGTCGGCGATGGCGGCGAGCGTGCCGCCGGCGGCCGGCCCGTCGTCCACGAGCTCGATCGCGTGCTCGTGGCCCAGGCTGCCGTCGTAGCCGGCCCGGGTGACGCCGTGGCCGAGCGCCCGCAGTCCGGCCTCCACGCCCTCGCCCAGCTCGCCGTCCGCGACGACCGCGACCGGGGGCGCGAACCAGCCGGCCGGCTCCACGACGACGCGCGGCGCGGCCACGGCCGTGCGGATGTCGGCGCCCCCGTCGACGAGCGCGGACACGAGCTGGACGTGGATCTGGGGCTGGATGTCGCCGCCCATCGAGCCGCCCACGACCCACGGCCGACGCTGGCCCTCGCGGAACAGCATTCCGGGCAGCAGGGTGTGCGCGGTGCGCTTGCCGGGGGCGATGACGTTGGCGTGCGCCGGGTCAAGCGAGAAGGACGCGCCGCGATCCTGGAAGTGGACGCCGGTCGAGGCGTCCAGCACGCCCGACCCGAACCCTGCCGCGTTCGACTGGATGAGGCTCACCGCGTTGCCCTCGGCGTCGACCACGGCGAGGTAGATCGTCCCGCCCACGAGCCTGCGCGCAGGCGCCGGTGCGGGATCCGCGCGGTGGACGTCGATCCGCCCCGCGAGGTCCGTCGCGTGCGCCCTTGCCAACAGCCGGTCCACGGGGACGTCCACGGCATCGGGGTCGGTGAGGAAGGCGTCGCGGTCCGCGAAGGCGAGCTTGGCCGCCTCGAGCTGGAGGTGGATCCAGGCCGGGTCGCTCCAGCCGCGCGCGCCGAACCGGGCGCCCGGCGCCGGCGTGAACCGCTCGAGCACGTTGAGGATCTCGAGCGCGATGAGCCCGCTGGAGTTGGGCGGGTGGCTCGTGACCCGCACCCCGCGGTACGTGGTCTCGATCGGGCGCCCCCACGTCGAGCGGTGCTCGCGCAGGTCTGCGAGCGTGAACGGCGCCCCCGCGGCGTTGAGGCCGCGCACGATCCGCTCCCCGAGGTCGCCGTCGTAGTACGCGTCGAACCCCTGGTCCGCGAGGATCCGCAGCGTCCGGCCGAGCGCGGGCAGGCGGATCCGCTCGCCGGCGCGCAGCGGCCGGTCCTCGGATCGCCAGGTCTGGACCAGGCCGCGCGCCCAGGGCTCGCCCCCGACCTCGGCGATCAGGCGCTCCACGGCCGCGATCAGCCCGTCCCAGGCCGGGAAGCCGTCCTCGGCCTGCTCGATCGCGGGCGCCAGGACCGCCTCCCACGACAGGCGGCCCCAGCGGCGGTGGGCGTCGCCCCAGGAGCGGACCGCGCCGGGGACGGTGATGGACAGCGGACCCCGGAGCGGCAGCCTGGTGAGCCCGCGGTCGCGGAGCGCCTCGGCGTCGGTCGCGAGCGGTGCGCGGCCGGAGCCGTTGAGCGCGACCTGCTCGCCCGCCGCCTCGTCCCACACGAGCCAGAACGCGTCCCCGCCGATGCCGCAGCCGTTGGGCATGACCACGCCGAGCACCGCGTTGGTCGCGATCGCCGCATCGACGGCTGATCCGCCCGCGGCCAGGACGCCGAGCCCGGCCTGCGTCGCGAGGTGATGCGGCGCCACCACGGCGCCGCGGGCGCCGCGGACGAGCCGGGCGGGGACGAGGGGCGGGGACTGGTCAGGCATTCACGGGCTCCCGGTTCTCGCCGAACCGGTGTTCGTACCGGCGCAGGTGGCTGATGGGCAGGAGCGCGATGCCGAGGAACAGGAACGACAGGAGGAAGATCCCGTCGAGGCCTCGCCACTGCGCGGCGATCCCCCCGGCGATGGACCCGATGATCTGCCCGAGGCCAAGGAACACCGAGTACAGGCCCATGATCGCGCCGCGGTCGTTGGGGAAGGCCTCGGTCATGTCGGCGAGGAGGCCGATCGCCGCCGGCGTCGCCCCGGCGAGGACGAACAGCCCGCCCGCCGCGATCGCGACGAGGACGATCAGCACGGGGATCGCGCCCGTCCCGAAGTGGTTGATCCCCAGGGCTGCGGCCAGCATGACCGCGCCGCCTGCGATGCCGTACAGGATGATCGTGGTGCGCCGCATGTCCTTGAACCGCCCGCCCCAGTAGAACAGGCCGGCGAAGAACAGCAGGCCGCCGATCGCCAGCCCCACCGACATCTGCCACGGCTCGAAGCCGCCCATCAGGTGCTGGTCGGCGAACTGTGGCTGTGGCTCCCGGACGAGCTGGAACAGCGTCTGGCTGGTGAACAGCCCCAGCGTCGCGTTGATGGCGATCCACGTGGGCGCGAGCAGCCACACGTGGCTACCCCGGAGGATCCTGATGTACCGGCGCAGGCCTTCCTCGGGGTCGTGGGCACGGGCGGCCGGTGCCGGCTCGGCGTGCTCGGGGACGCCGTAGCGGTAGATGAGGAACGAGACGAGGTAGACGAGCGCGTTGGCGATGAACGCGATCGGCCCCAGCGCCTGAAACAGGAGGCCGCCCACGACGAAGCCCGCCATGAGCCCGGCGAGCGTCGCGGCCTCGAACCGCGCGACCGCCTTGCCGCGCATCAGCTCGTCCGCGGCGGTCGCGAAGGCGATGAACCCGAGGATCGAGGGGACCGACGCCGCGGTGGACGCACCCTCGAGGAGCCGGGTGAACCCGATGACCGGGAGGCTCACCGTGAACGCGGTGATGATCACCGCGACGGCCCCGAACGCCGGGCCCACGAGCATCACCCGCCGATGCCCCAGCCGATCGGAGAGGACGCCGAAGATGGGGGAGCCGATGAGCTCCGACGCGTAGAACAGCGCCCCCATGATTCCGACCTGGAGCGCCGTCACCGGCTCGCCGCCATGGGCCGGAAAGTCGGCGAAGTAGTAGACGAGCATCGACCCGGTGATGCCGGTCGCCAGCCTGAGCGTGAAGGTGCCGAGGATCACCGCGAGGATGGGACGGGCCATGGGTCAAGCGTACCGGGTGGGACCGTCCGCCGGGCCGATCCCTTTCGGCGACGTTCGGGCGTCACTACAATCGCGGCCATGGGAGCCCGCCCGCGCTTCCGATGGAGGAGCCTCGACCGTGTCCCACGTCGCGATCGTCACCGACTCCGCCAGCGACCTGCCGCCCGAGGTCGCCAAGGCCGCGGGCATCGCCGTGGTCCCGCTCGTGGTCAGCTTCGGCCCGGACAGCTTCCGGCCCGGGGTCAACCTGACGACGGACGAGTTCTGGCAGCGCATGACCGCCCCGGACGCCCCGTTCCCCACGACCGCGGCCGCCGCACCGGGCGACTTCCTCTCGGCGTTCCGCAACGCGTTCGACGCCGGCGCCGACTCCGTCGTGTGCGTCACGGTCTCGGGCGACCTGTCCGGGACGCTCAAGTCCGCCCAGGTCGCGCGCGACCAGCTGCCCGACCGGGAGATCCACGTCATCGACTCGCGATCGGCGTCCATGGGCCACGGCATGCTCGCCCAGATCGCGACGGAGCTCGCGGCCGAGGGCGTTTCGGGCGCCGAGATCGCCCGCGTCATCGAGCATCGCAAGGAGGACCTGCGGATCTTCCTCGCCCTGGACACGCTCGAGTACCTCAAGCGCGGCGGGCGCATCAGCGGCGCCCGGGCCGCCATCGGCACGGTGCTCAACGTGAAGCCGATCATCACCGTGGAGCACGGGATCGTCGAGAACGCCGAGCGGGTTCGCTCGCGGCCCAAGGCCTGGGAGCGGACGCTGGAGCTGCTGACCCAGGCGCCGCTGGAGCGAGCCTCGATCCTGCATACGACCAACGCCGACATCGACACGTTCATGGCGGGGTTCATGGAGCGCTCGAAGCTGGACCCCTCGCGCGTCCAGCTGATGGTGGTGGGGCCGTCGGTCGGGCCGCACCTGGGGCCGGGCTGCGTCGGCGGCGTGGTGCTCCTGCGCCACTGAGCGAGGGACTCGGCCCCGCGGCCTGCCCGGCCTCGTCGGTCCCGGCCCGCCCGTCCGCCCCGTCCCGGCCCGCCCGTCCGCCCCGTCCCGCCGCCCTGACTCAGCCCTGAGTCAGATCCGGACCAGCCGAGCGTGGAACCGCGGCCGAAGTGCCAGTTCGGGTGCGGACTCGTGCGTGGATGCCCGCCATCTGACTCGCAGGTGAGTCAGCGGAACTCGCACCGCTGAGTCACCGGAACGAGCAGCTGGGTCAGCGGACCGGCCGCCCCAGCCACGAGGGACAGGGCGCCCGGCCCCTGCCACACGACAGGGACGGGAGGGTGACGGATTGGTTGCGGGCGAGTGACGACCGGCCCATGGTCCCCGGACGTTCGTGGCTATACTCGACCTCCAGAGGCAGCGCCTCGCGTCTCCGGGCATGCCACGCCTGGACCCGCGGCGCGCACCCGTGGGGTCGTCCGGAAGACGACTCACCGATCGGGGACGGCGTCCACCGTCCACACAACGAGAGGATCTTCCGTTCCATGACGACGGAACACGTTGCGGCCGAGATCAATGCCTGGAAGGTCGCCCAGCAGCAGTTCGATCTCGCCGCTGACAGGCTCAACCTGGACCCCGGCCTCCGCCGCGTCCTCCGCGAGCCGCGCCGCGAGCTGACCGTCCACTTCCCGGTCCAGATGGACGACGGCAGCGTCCAGGTCTTCACCGGGTACCGCGTCCAGCACAACCTGGGTCGCGGACCCGCCAAGGGCGGCATCCGCTTCCACCAGGACGTCTCGATCGACGAGGTCAAGGCCCTCGCGATGTGGATGACCTGGAAGTGCGCGGTCGTCGGCATTCCCTACGGCGGCGGCAAGGGCGGCGTCATCGTCGATCCCAAGAAGCTGTCGATGAAGGAGCTGGAGCACCTCTCCCGCCGGTTCTTCACCGAGATCGAGGTCCTCATCGGCCCGGAGCGCGACATCCCCGCGCCGGACGTCAACACGACCCCCCAGATCATGGCCTGGTTCATGGACACCTACTCCATGCACGTCGGCTACACCGTCCCGGGCGTCGTGACCGGCAAGCCGATCAGCCTGGGTGGCTCCGAGGGCCGCAACGAGGCGACGGCGCGCGGCTGCGTCTACACGATCGTCGAGGCGGCCAACCACCTGGGCATGGACCTCACGAAGTCGACCGTCGCGGTGCAGGGCTTCGGCAACGCCGGGTCCATCGCGGCCCAGCTCATCGCGGCGGAGGGAGCGACGGTCGTCGCCGTCTCCGACTCGACCTCCGGCATCCGGAACATGAGCGGGCTCGACATCGCCCGGGTCGTGAACTGGAAGAAGGAGCACGGGACCGTCAAGGGCTTCCCGGGCGCCGAGGACATCACGAACGCCGAGGTCCTGGAGACCGAGTGCGACATCCTGATCCCGGCCGCGCTCGAGAACCAGATCACCGCCCGCAACGCCGGCAACATCAAGGCCAAGATCGTCGCCGAGGCCGCCAACGGCCCGACGACCCCGGAGGCGGACGAGATCCTGTTCGCCCGCGGGATCTTCCTCATCCCGGACATCCTGTGCAACGCCGGCGGCGTGACCGTCAGCTACTTCGAGTGGGTGCAGGACCTCAACCGCGATCACTGGACCGAGGACGAGGTCAACGCCAAGCTCAAGACGATCATGGTCAAGGCCTTCAACGAGGTCCTGGACCAGGCCCACCACCACGACGTCAACATGCGCACGGGGGCGTACCTCAACGCCGTCCAGCGCGTGGCCGACGCCACCGCGATGCGGGGCCTCTACCCGTAAGCCCACCGGCCGGTTTCCCGGCCCTGCCAACGCCGAACGGCCCGGGACTCCCCGGGCCGTTCCGATTCCGGGGTCGCGTTCGCGCGGCGATGTCGACCGATCGTGCGCAGCCCGGTTGCCGGTGCGTAGCCACGTAGTCAAAGGACGACTGTTGGTCACCGCCACCGGCCGGCGAACCGCCGAGTTGCCGCCACCTGGTCGCCAGTCCGGCCCGATGACACCGAATCGTGTCCGAACCGTGGGATTTCGATCGCCTCCACCTGACGAACAGTCGTCCTTCGACTACACGCCGGTTCCGGCCGGCGCGGGCTCGGCCCACCACGACGGGCGCCGAGGGCCGCGAGCGCACAGACGCGGGCCGCGCTTGCGGGGACCCGTGCCGGCCCCTGTTACCATCGCGCCATGCTTGATCACGAGGAGAAGTTCCTCTTCAAGGAGGAGATCCTCCACCTCGCCAATGCCCTCAACGACCCGGGCTCCCTCGACAACGTCGAGGACCTGCTGACGGACGTCATCACCAGCCCCCGGTTCGATTCGGAGGTGTTCACCCTGGAGCGCAGCCTCCAGGTGATGCTCGGCGCGCGGGCGGGCACCACGCTCGTGGGCCTGGTCACCGTCGCGCCCGAGGTGTTCGACGAGGTCGCCGAGGTCCGCATCCCGGCCGAGGTCCACGAGCGGCTGGTCGCGTGGCGCGCCCGGTTCGGGCTCGCGATCGACAACGCGCTCAACTTCCTCAACAACCCGGACGGGATCCAGGGGCACAACTTCGCCACCCAGATCGCGCACGTCGAGGAGCGCCGCGTCCTCCAGGGCCGCCTCACGATGGTCCGCTACAACAACGAGCCGCAGTTCTTCGTGGCCGATGCCGCCGTCTTCCTCGGCCTCGTCACTGACATCATGGAGCGCCTCGGGCCGTACCTCGAGCCGGACGCCGTCGACGAGGAGTCGCTGACGCGGCTCCGCGAGGCCGTCCAGCTCATCGAGCGCAAGACCGCCACCCGCGGGTAGCGGCGCCGGATGGTGCGCCAGCTCTACCTCGCCGCGACGGGGCAGAACCGCGGCAAGACGACCGTCTCACTGGGGCTCGTGGACGGGTTCCGCCGCCGCGGCCTGCACACCGGGTTCATCAAGCCCGTGGGCCAGCGCACGGTCCTCGACGGCGGCCAGCCCGCGGACGAGGACGCGGTCCTGATGAAGTCCATCTTCGACCTCCCGGAGCCGTACTCGGTCATGAGCCCGGTGCACATCCCGCGCGGGTTCACGAAGGCGTACATCGCGGGCCAGGTCGTCGAGGACCTCGGCGCACGCATCGCGGCGGCCCACCGCCAGTTCGCGGACCACGAGCTGCTGCTGATCGAGGGCACCGGGCACGCGGGCGTGGGCGCGGTCGTGGGGCTGTCGAACGCCGTCGTCGCGGCGATGCTCGGGGCGCCCGCCGTCATCGTCTCCGAGGGCGGCGTCGGGCGCCCCATCGACGAGATCGTGCTCAACGCCAGCCACTTCCAGGCGCACGGGGTCCGGGTCGCGGGAGCCATCGTCAACAAGGTCCGCGTCGACGAGCAGCCGGGCATCGAGGAGACGCTCCGGCGGGGCCTCGCACGACACGGGATCCCGCTGCTCGGCGTGCTGCCGTACCGGCCGATCCTGTCCAACCCGACGCTGGGGATGATCGAGGAGGGCGTCCACGGCCGGGTGGTCTCGCAGGGACACGACCCGGAGAGCGTGATCGGGAGCATCGCGATCGGGGCGATGGAGCCGCACCACATGCTGGAGCGGGTCGGCCCCACGACGCTCGTCATCGTGCCCGGCGATCGCGAGGACGTCATCCTCACGTTGACCAGCGCCCACGCCACGACGAGCGGCATCGAACGGCTCGTGGAGGGCCTCGTCGAGGCGACGCCGGGCGCCATCGAGGCGCGACCCGACCAACGCGCGCTCGGCATGGTCCTCACCGGGGGGTACGAGCCCCGCCCGGAGGTGATGGACGCGATCCGCCGCTCGGGGATGTTCGCCGTGTTCGTCGAGGACGACACCTACACCGTCGCGTCCGAGATCCACGACCTGCTCGTCAAGACCCACGCCGCGGACGCGGGGAAGATCGAGCTCATCAAGGCGCTCGTCTGGGAGGGCCTCAAGCTGACACCGATCCTCGACGCGGCCTCGGATGCGGTCTTCGCCTGACCCGTTCGCCGCGGCCCGGCGGGACCGCCCGACCGGCCCGGATCGGGCGCGCCGAACGTCCCCCGGCACGATGGCGGGGCGGCCCTTGTCCCGGGACCCCGCACCACGCACGGTGGGTCGGCCGCGCCCACCACTGGAGCCCATCGTGATCCTCATCCGCACCGCCCTCGCCGCGCTCGTCGCCGTCGCCGTCGCCGCCTGCACGGGCGGGCCGTCCGGCACGCCCGGGGCGTCGCCGTCCTCCGCGCCAGCCAGCGCCGGACCCGACGCGTCGGGTGTCGACGCGGGCGCGATCGGGCGTGCGTTCGTCGAGGCGCTCGCGGCCGGCGACACGGCCGCGGCCGAGGCGATGGAGGACGACACGATGCGGTCCGCCGCCCCGGCCGCCGCGCTCGGGCAGCTGTGGGACCAGGTAGTCGGGCAGTTCGGGGCGTACCAGGGCATCGGGACGGTCGAGACCGCGGTGACGGCGCCCTACGTGAACGCGACCGTCACCACCGGCTTCGCGCGCGCGACCGTGCCGCTCATCGTGACCGTGGACGCGGACGGCCGCATCGCCGGCCTCCATCTCGGCCAACCGGGGCCGGCTCCGTCAGGCGCCTCGTCCGCGCCGCCGTCACCCGTGGCGACCGCGTCGCCGGCCGGGTACGTGGACCCCGCGGCGTTCGCCGAGACGGACGTCACCGTGGGCGCCGCGCCGTGGGCGCTCCCCGGGACGCTGTCGATGCCGGTGGGCGAGGGGTCGTTCCCGGCGGTCGTGCTCCTGGCCGGCTCGGGGCCGAACGACCGCGACGAGACGATCGGCCCTAACGCGCCACTCCGTGACATCGCCGGCGGCCTCGCCTCCAGCGGGATCGCCGTCATCCGCTATGACAAGCGGACGAAGGTGTACGGCGCCCAGATGGCGGCCGACCCGGCGAACATGACCGTGCAGGAGGAGACGGTCGACGACGCCCTGGCGGCGGTGGCGCTCCTCCGCCGGACGCCGGGAGTGGACCCGGACCGGGTGTTCGTCGTGGGCCACAGCCTCGGCGGGTTCCTGGCGCCGCGCGTCGCCCAGCAGGCGAAGGGCCTCGTCGCCGGCATCGGCATGCTCGAGGCCAACACCAGCCCCCTCCAGGCGGTCATCCTCGACCAGTTCGAGTACCTCGCGTCCGAGGAGGGAGGCGCGAGCCCGCAGGCGGTCGCCGCGCTGCCCGCGATCCGCGAGCAGGTGGCCCTCGTCGACGGTGGGACGCTCTCGGCGTCCTCGCCCGCATCGGCGCTCCCGCTCGGCGTGCCCGCCGCCTACTGGCTGGACCTCCGGGGATATGACCCCGCCGCGACCGCGGCCGGCCTCGCTATGCCGATGTTCATCTCGCAGGGCGGCCGCGACTACCAGGTCCCGCCCAGCGAGCTCGCGGGCTGGCGGTCGGCCCTCGCGGGCCGCGACGACGTCACGATCCGCGAGTACCCCGCGCTCAACCACCTGCTGATCGCGGGGACGGGCCCGAGCCGGCCCGCCGAGTACGCGGTGCCCGGACACGTCGACGCCGCCCTCGTGGCGGACCTCGCCGCCTGGGTGATGGCTCACTGAGCCACGGGCAGGA
>JAICUV010000144.1 GCA_025935655.1 Chloroflexota bacterium
CCGCCTGACGGTCGGAACACCGACGCGCGGGCGACGCTCGTTCCGCCTGGGAGTCGGCGCCGCAGGAGGGATCGGCGCCGAAGGGGGGAGGCGCCGACGCAACACGGGCGAGAGATCGGAGCCAGGCGGGGAGATTCCGGCGCCGCCGGGGGAGATGCCGGCGCCACACGGGGGAGAGAGGCGCCAGGCGGGGAGATGCCGGCGCCAGGCGGGGAGATGCCTGCGCCGCAGGGGAGCGATCGGCGCCGCACGGGGCAGATGCCCCGAAGGACGGCATGAGCCTCGGGGGCGTCAGGCGCGGGTGCCTGGGCCCCGCCTGGGCGTCACGAGGGTCAGGGCCACGATGCCCACGACGGGGGACACCACCAGCGAGACGAGGCCCCACGCGAAGGGCTGGAAGCCGCGCCGACCGGCCGTGACGCCGACGAGGTAGGCACCGACCGCCCACGCTACGACGAACGCGATGCGGGTTGCCAGGTAGCGCGTGTCGGCTCTGGTCGTGTCAACGGACCGTGCGCACGTGAGCGGCGCCGGCGAGGATCCGCGGCAACGCGGGCAACGGGGCGCCGCCGCGGGGAGAGGACCGCTATGCGAGCGGCACGTACCGCCGTTCGCCGGTTGCCGGATCCACCCAGACCTGCATCGGGACCTCCGTGGTGGGGTCCACGAAGCGCTCATCCGTCGGGCGGAAGCGTGGATCGAGCGGATGGGTCTCGCCGCCGCCGACGCCGTGGGCGTCGCCCGTGCGCTCGGCGTGGAGCGACCGGTACCGCGTCCGTTCCAGGATCACCGCCGCGATCATGAGGAGACCGGGCACGAACAGGAACAGGGCGGAGAACAGCTCCCCGCCCGGTCCCTCGAGCGCCGCGACCCAGACCCCGCTCACCAGCAGGACCACGCCCACGCCACCGATGAGGCCGCGGGCGATCGTGACTCCCATGGCGCTACTCGACGGGCGGTGCGCCGGGCGCGGGCGGGGGAACGGTCGGCGGCATCGCGGCCGCGTCAGCGACGAGGACGACGGCGGTCCCGTAGGCCACGATCTCGGACATCGTGCCCGCCAGCTCGGAGCTGTCGAAGCGCATCGAGATCACGGCGTTCGCCCCGACGAGGGCCGCGTTCTGGACCATCCGGTCGATGGCCTGGCGCCGCGTGTCCTCGAGCAGGCTCGTGTACTCGTGGATCTCGCCGCCCACGATGGACCGCAGGCCGGCGACGAGGTTGCCGCCCAGGCCCCGGCTCCGGACGACGAGGCCGAACACCTGGCCCTTGGTCTCCGAGACGCGGTAGCCCGCGATGTACGGCGCGGTCGCGATGATCATCGATCCCCTCCATGCCAGTGGCGATCACCGGCGCCCGTGGCCGGTGATCCAGGTGAGGACGCGTGCGCCTCGTGGCGTCGGTCCCGGTCCCGCGAGCACTCGTCGCAGGGGCACCGGTCACGGAGCAGCATGTACGTGTAGTAGCCCGTGTGGTGGCCGTCGCCCCACAGGGGCTGGAGCGCGTAGTTGCCGACGATGGACAGGTCCACGAGCCGCGTCTGCTCCGCGGTCAGGGTGGGGTTCGTGTCCAGCCACCCGGGCATCCCCGCCTCGCCGCGGCAGTAGGCGCAGGGGCACAGCCAGCGGAGCGTCGCAGCGTCGTAGGCCGTGACGTGGCCGTCGGCCCACTCCACGCGCAGGGTGCCCTCGGCGCGGTTGGCGTCGATGCGGAGCGGGGTCATCCGGGTGTCGTCCTGCACGCATCGATCGTACTCCGGGTCTGCCGACCCGGACCTTCATCGCATCGCGGTTGCGGACCATCATGGAGTGGCCGATCCGGCGGGGGCCGGTATGCTCCGGCCCGAATGACCCTCGTCGTCGACCATCTCCACAAGCGGTTCGGGCATGTCGTCGCGCTCGACGATCTCACGTTCGAGGTCGCCCCGGGCCAGGTCTTCGGCTTCCTCGGCGCGAACGGGGCGGGCAAGACCACCACGATGCGGATCACGCTCGGCGTGCTGGAGCCGGACGCCGGCCGGGTCACCTGGCGCGGGACGGAGAGCCGCAGGCTGCCGCGCTCGACGTGGGGCTATCTCCCCGAGGAGCGGGGGCTGTACCCGCGGATGCGGGTGATGGACCAGCTCGTGTTCTTCGCGGGGCTCCACGGGGTGCCGTCCGGGCGCGCGCGTCGCGAGGCCACGGCCTGGCTGCGCCGGTTCCGCGCCGAGGACCTGGCCGACCGCAAGGCGGAGCAGCTGTCCAAGGGCAACCAGCAGAAGATCCAGTTCATCGCCGCGGTGCTCCACGACCCGCAGGTCCTGCTCATGGACGAGCCGTTCACCGGCCTGGACCCGGTCAACGTGATGCTGCTGCGCGAGGCGTTCCTCGAGCTCCGCGACCGGGGCCGCACCGTCGTGTTCTCCACCCACCAGATGGAGGTCGCCGAGGCGCTGTGCGAGTCGGTGGCGATCGTGGACCGCGGCCGGATGGTCGTCGGTGGCCCGCTGCGCGAGGTCCGGCGCGCCTCGGGGCGACGCCTCGTCAGGATCTCGGTGGCCGAGGACCACCGGCTGCCGTGGCTGTCGGCCGTCCCCGGCGCGCGGATCATCCAGGCCGGCGTGGAGCGGTCGTCCGTGGAGCTCGACCCCGGCACCGAGCCCCAGGACCTCCTCGCGGCCGCGGTCGCCGCCGGTGCGCGCGTCCTCCACTTCGAGGTGGCGGATCCCACGCTCGAGCAGATCTTCATCGACCACGTGGGCCGTGCCCCCGACGAGGACACGACCGTCGCACCCGAGGACGCGGCCGCCGTTTCCGACGCGGAGGACGCGGCGTGACCGCGGAGGAGGAGCCGCTGGAGCGGATGCCCGTGGGCCGCACCGAGGGCTCGGGCGGCGTCGGCAACGCGGTCCTCGTCGCGCGGCGCGAGTACATCGAGCGGGTCCGATCGCGCGCGTTCGTGTTCTCGACGCTGCTGCTCGCCGGCCTCGCGATCGTGGTGGCGCTCATCCCGCTCGGCGTGCGCCTCGTGGACCGGGCGACCGTCACCCGCGTGGTCGTCGTGGCGCCCGACGCGGCCCTCGCCCAGCGTGCCATCTCCACGATGGACAGCTTCCTCAATACGAACAGCGCCACGGCCGACGGCGGCGCGCCCACGTTCACCTTCGAGCGCCTGGACGACGCGGACGCCGCGCGAGCGCTCGTCCGCGAGGGGGCGGTCGCCGGCGCGATGCTCATCGAGCGTGGGACCGACGGCGGCCTCCGGTTCACGGTGCTCAGCATCGGCGGGCTCTCGCCGGATCGCGCGCAGCTGCTGCAGGTGGGCTCGTTCGCCGTGGGGATCCTCGACTGGACGGCCTCCCAGCCGCCATCGTCGACGCCGTTCGTCATCCCCGGCTTCAAGGTCAGCGACCCGAACGTGGCGACCGGGGGCTCGAGCGCCGGCGGCGACGCCGGCACGATCGACGCGGCGGAGTACGCGAGCCGCCGGATCGTGGGCATCGTGTTCGTGGTGCTCTCGTTCCTGACGCTCGTGTTCTACGGGCTGTGGGTCGCGTCGGGCGTCGCGGCGGAGAAGGCCGGGCGGGTCATGGAGCTGCTGATCTCGGCCGCCACGGCGCAGCAGCTGGTCATCGGCAAGATCGTGGGCATCGGCCTCGCCGGGCTGACCCAGGTGACGCTGGTGCTCCTGCCGGCGATCGCCGCGCTGCTGGCCTCCGGCGCGATCGCGGACCAGGTCCTCGGTCCCGACGCGAACGCAGGCACGTCGCTCGCCGGGCTCTCGCCGGGGCTCCTCGGGGCGTTCCTCGTGTACTTCGTCCTGGGGTTCGCCCTGTACGCGGCGCTGTACGCGGGGGCGGGCTCGCTCCTGTCGCGCGCCGAGGACCTCCAGACGGTGGCGCTGCCGCTGTCGATCCCCGCGATCATGGGCTACTTCCCGGCGGTCCTGGCGCTGTCCGGCGGCACGAGCGGGTTCATCCGGTTCGCCTCGTACGTGCCCCTGTGGAGCCCGTTCGTGATGCTCGCGCGGCTGTCGATCGGGCGCGTGGAGCCGTGGGAGGTCGCCCTGTCCCTCGGGCTGCTCGTGATCACGGTGCCCCTGGTGACGCTGCTCGCGATCCGCGTCTACCGGGCCGGCGTCCTGCTGTACGGGCAGCCGCCGACCCTGCGCACGTTCCTGCGCGCCGTGCGGGGCTAGGGGCCGTCGGGCTCGTCCTCGAACGGCAGCCGGCGGAAGAGCGCCAGGACGGGTCCCGTGCCGCTGACCGGCTCGCCGTCCTCCCCGAGCACGGCGTCCGGTGCGGGCAGGGACCCCGGTTCCGTGGCCGCGATCGAGCGCCACAGGCGGCTGCGCACGCCGGGCAGGTAGGGGGACGTCCGCCGGCGCGCGAGGACCCCCGCGATCCCCTGCGCCGACACTGCGTCGTGGAGTGCCCGGCCCTCGCCCGCGATCGCCGGCACGACCACGACCTCGTCGCCCGGTCGCAGGACCCGCCTGAGTGCTGCCCGCCGTTTCTCGAGGGGCGTCCGGAGGAGCCACACGCCGTCGAGGTGGAGGATGTCGAACACGAGCAGCGCGACCGGCCGGCCGGCGTGCCCGTTGAGGCGTGCGCGGAGCCCGTCGTCGTCGGCGCGGCCGGCGCCATCGACCACCACGAGCTCGCCGTCGAGCACGGCTGAACGGGCGTTGACCCGGACCGCGAGGCCCTGGAGCTCGGGCAGTCGCGGCGCCAGGTCGAGGCCGGTCGGGTCCACGATCCGCACGTCGCCCGTGCCCGCGCGCTCGGCCGGCCCGACGAACGCGAGCACCCTGTGGCCGCCCCACGTCGGCTCGAACAGGTGATCCGGGGAGTCGAACGCGTCCGGCCGGGGAACCGGCCACATCGGCGCGATGACGCCCGGGGCGGGAAGCGCCGGGTCGAGCCGGAAGGAGAGCTGCTCGTCGGCGGCCATGGCAGCACGATGGTAGCCCGCCCGCCTGCCGGGGATAGACTGGCGAGACCCCGCCGACGCGCCGATCCCGCGCGTCGGCCCCCCAATGCGTCCGACACCCTCCCGGAGGAGCCCGTGCCTCGACCCGCGCGCCCTGACGACCTCTACCGCCTCGCCGTCCCGCATGATCCGCAGCTGTCACCGGACGGCTCGCGCGTGGTGTTCACCGTCAAGCGGACGTCCGTCGGCAGGGACGCCTACCGGCTCGCGATCTGGGCGGCGCCCGTCGATGGCAGCGCACCGGCACGCCAGCTGACGCTGGGCACCCGGACCGATCACACCCCGCGCATCTCCCCGGACGGCTCGACGCTCGCGTTCATCAGCGACCGCCGGCTGTACGCGGAGGAGGAGCCCGGCAAGCCGAAGGACGCGAAGGACCGCGACGACTGCTTCCAGGTCCACCTGCTGCCGCTCGCCGGCGGCGAGGCGCGTCGCCTGACCGATTTGCCGAGGGGCGTCACCTGTCTCGAGTGGTCCCCGGATGGGTCCTCGCTCGTCGTCCTGAGCTCGTCCCTCGCGGCGACCGAGGACGAGGACAACCGCAAGCGTGGCCGGCTGCCGAAGGCGAAGCCCGGCGAGTCGCCCATCTCCGACTACCGGTTCATCGACCGCCTGGGCTACCAGTACAACGGCACGGGCTTCATCGACGACAAGGACACGCACCTGTGGCTCGTGGACGCGGCCACGGGCGACGCGCGGCCGCTCGTGATCGGGCCGACGGCCGAGGGTGACCCCGCCTGGTCCCCGGACGGGACCCGGATCGCGTTCTCGGCCAACCGCGGCCGCAACCACGACCTCGAGGAGCGGCGCGGGATCTACGTCGTGGAGGTCGCGACCGGCGAGGTCTCGGTGATCGCGAACGGCACCGATTCCGTCTTCGTGCGCCCGGTGTGGACGCGCGACGGGGCGTCGATCCTCGCGTTCGGCGATCGCTGGCCGCGGGTCGGCTACCGCACGGGGATCTGGCGCTTCGCCGCGGACGGCTCGGAGCGGGCGAAGGGCGCCGGCACGGATCTCCTGGCCCGCAGCGAGCTCAAGCCCGACGCTGCGATGAACAGCGACATCACGCTCGGCGAGGCAGCGCGCCTCGTCCCGACCGCGGACGGCAAGGGCGTCCTGTTCACGGCGCCCGTCGACGGCTCGTACGAGCTGTGGCGCGTCGCGCTCGACGGCGTCGGCGAGCCGGTCCGGCTCACGACGGACGAGCACTACCTCTCCGGCTGGGACGCCGTGCCGGGCCCGCGCCGCGGCGATCGCGTCGCGGCGATCCGCTCGGCGGGCGCCATCCTCCCCGAGGTCGTGACGTTCGACGTCGCGAAGGGGGGCACGGCCGGCCCCATCCGCACGCTGAGCGGCCTCAACGACGAGCTGGCGGCGGAGCTCTCGCTCGTCCAGCCGGTGGAGCGCCGCTGGCAGAGCGACGGCCGCGAGATCCAGGGCTGGCTCCTCCCGGCGGGCGTGGGGAAGCAACCGCTGGCGCTCGAGATCCACGGCGGTCCCCACACGCTCTACGGCTGGTCCCCGATGCTGGAGTGGCAGATCCTCGCCGGCTCCGGCGTGTCGGTGCTCGCGTCCAACCCACGCGGCTCAGAGGGCTACGGCGAGGCGTTCAACGTCGCCAACCTCGGCGACTGGGGCGACGGCCCGATGGACGACGTCATCGCGGGCGTCGACCAGGCGATCGCCGACGGCCTGGCGGACCCGGACCGGCTCGGCGTCACCGGCGGCTCGTACGGCGGCTACCTCACCAACTGGATCGTCGGCAAGAGCCGGCGCTTCAAGGCGGCGATCACCTGCCGCTCGTGCGTGGACATGCGGATGCTGTTCCTCACGGGCGACATCTCGGGAGGGGAGTGGGCATCCATCGAGTTCGGCAAGAACCCGTGGGACGACGACGCGTACTTCTACGAGATCTCGCCGCTCCGGCTCGCGAAGGACATGCACACGCCGCTGCTCATCCAGCACAGCGAGCGCGACCTGCGCACGACGGTCGGCCAGGCCGAGGCGCTGTTCTCCGTCCTGCGGTCGCTCAAGCGGCCGGTCCGGTTCATGCGGGTCCCGGACGAGTCGCACGAGCTCACGCGCTCCGGGTCGCCGTTCCGGCGCGCGGAGAACCTCGCCCAGGTGCGCGACTGGTTCGACCACTTCCTGGTCAAGGGCGCCACCCGGATGCCCGCGCCGCCGAAGGCCCGCGCCGGGCGCTGATCCCGGAACCCAACGCCAGCCGAACGGGCCCCAGCCCACGAGGGCCCGTTCGCTGCTCCACGAGTCCCGGGACCGGCCTCAACGCACCCGCGAGCGGCGCCGGTTTCGCGATGTAGACTCGGGAGCGATGGCCACCTCCGTCGTGCGCGACAGCGCCACCCGCGAACGCGCCCACGAGCTCATCCGCGCGTACGACGGCCGCGCCGGGAGCCTGGGCACGCTGCTGGGTCGCGTCACGCCCGTGGACCAGGTCGGGGTGCAGGAGCGGGTCGCGTCGCTCTCGAAGCGCTCGATCAAGAAGGCGTCCAAGGTCTGGGCCCTGGACCTCGCGATCCGGATGATGGACCTCACGACGCTCGAGGGGAAGGACACGCCGGGCAAGGTCCGCGCGCTGTGCCAGAAGGGGATGCACCCGCTCCCCGGCGACCCGTCGATCCCCCACGTCGCCGCGATCTGCATCTATCCCACCCACGTCGCGGAGGCCAAGGCGGCGCTCCAGGGCTCCGGGGTCAAGGTCGCGTCGGTTGCCACCGCGTTCCCGTCCGGCCAGTCGTTCCTGGACATCAAGCTCGCGGAGACGCGCGCGGCGGTCGCGGCCGGCGCCGACGAGATCGACATGGTCATCGACCGCGGCGCGTTCCATTCCGGTGACTACCAGGCCGTGTTCGAGGAGATCGTCGCCGTCAAGGAGGCCTGCGGCGAGGCCCACCTGAAGGTCATCCTCGAGACGGGCGAGCTGGGCACGTTCGACAACGTCCGGCGGGCGTCGGTGCTCGCGATGGCCGCGGGCGCGGACTTCATCAAGACCTCGACGGGCAAGATCACGCCGGCGGCGACGCTCCCCGTGACGCTCGTGATGCTCGAGGCGATCCGCGACTTCGAGCGTGTCACCGGCAAGCAGATCGGCATGAAGCCCGCCGGCGGGATCCGGACGGCGAAGGAGGCGATCGCCTACCTCGTCGTGCTGTACGAGACGCTCGGGCCGCGCTGGATGACGCCCGACTGGTTCCGCTTCGGGGCCTCGTCGCTGCTCAACGACGTGCTGATGCAGCTCGAGAAGGAGCGAACGGGCGCGTACCAGCGGCCCGACCACTTCACGCTCGACTGACGCGGATGGCGTCCGCGGCCCGTCGCGCCGGCGAGCTCGGCGGCATCCCCCTCCTGGTGGTGGAGGGCGACCACCGCGAGGTCGGCCGCCAGGTCGGCGAGGCGACGGCCGACGTGCTCCGCGACGCCGTGGCGTTCGACGCGGCGATCCCACCGGGCAGGACGCGCGCCGAGCAGCTCGCGCTGGCCGCCCGGTACCGGGACGCGACGCGGGCCGCGACGCCATGGCTCGTCGACGAGATCGACGGCGCGGCCGAGGGCGCCGGCGTGGACCCCCTCGCCCTGTTCGCGGCCTCGATCGAGGAGATCTGGAGCGTCCGCCCGAGCCAGGCGAC
>JAICUV010000118.1 GCA_025935655.1 Chloroflexota bacterium
CTCGGGCCGCTCACGCTCGTCCTCGCCCTGTCGGCTCGCGCCCGGCCCGTCAAGTACCGGCCGGCCGTGGAGACGATCCGCATCGGCTGACCGAGAGAAGGAGATCCATGAAGACGTCGGTCCTCGTCATCGGCCTCGGGCGCTTCGGCGCGGCCGCGGCCCGGGAGCTCATGGCGCTCGGGCACGAGGTGCTCGCGGTGGACACGAGCGAGACGGTCGTGAACGAGATCGCGCCGGAGGTGACCCACGCGGTGCAGCTGGACGCCGCCGACGAGGCCGCCCTGCGTGCGATCGGCGCCGCCGAGTTCGAGCACGCCATCGTCGGCATCTCGAGCGGCGTCGAGGCGAGCGTGTTCGCCGTCATGGCCCTCAAGCAGCTGGGCGTCGCGAACGTCATCGCGAAGGCCGGGTCGCCGCTCCATGGCGCGATCCTCGAGCGCGTCGGCGCGAATCGCGTCGTGTTCGCCGAACGGGAGATGGGCCAGCGCGTGGCCCACTCGTTCGCGATGCCCGACATCGTCGACTACCTGGACGTCGCCCCCCGGTTCGGGATCGTGCGCGTGCGGCCCACGGAGCGGTGGGCGGGCCGGCCGCTGAGCGACCTCGACGGCGCGCTGACGGCGGTGGCCCTCCGACGGGGCGACGCTGTGACGGTCAACCCGTCGCCCGACGAGCGGGTGCAGCCCGGTGACGAGGTCATCCTGATCGGCAAGGACGACCTGCTGGAGCGGCTCGGCAGCGGCTGAGCCCGGCAGGTCCCGTTGGTAGGTCGGCCGCGTCGGGCCGCGATTTCCGCCGGTCAGCACTGACACGGGTCGTATCCAGCGATCGAGGCCCGGATACCCGCATCGGTGCTCAGGCTGGCTGATCCCGGTGGATCTCGGGCGCTCGGCCGGACATTCCACCCGCGTGAGCGCTGGATGGGGGAATCGGCGGCGAAGCGCGAGGTGAGCTCCCAGTCGCCAGGTGCCGGCGGAAACTCGATACATCCGAGGGGCACGTTGTTGACGAAGATGGGGTAGGATGCGAACGAGCCGACCGACTGGTCGGTCGGTCGCAACCGCAGGACCGACAGTGAGCACCCGATGAGCCGCCCGGACCCAGCCGAACAGAGCCGCAGCCGACGCGAGCGGATCCTCGACGCCGCGTTCCACGCGTTCGCGACGCGCGGCTACCGCGACACCGCCGTCGACGACATCGCGGGCGCGGCCGAGACGTCCAAGGGCGGCATCTACTTCCACTTCCCGACGAAGGAAGCGATCTTCCGCGAGCTCATGGAGACGACCGCGGACAAGCTCGTCGCGCGCGTGGAGCGGGCGGTCGCCCTCGAGACCGAGCCCGTGGCCCGGGCGGAGGCGGCGATCCACACCGTCCTCACGACGTTCGCGGGCCACCGGACGATGGCCCGCCTCCTGTTCCTTGACACGGTGGGCGCCGGCCGGGTGTTCCAGGCGGAGACGAACGCGCTCCATGCGCGGTTCGCGAACCTCATCCAGGGCTACCTCGACGACGCCGTCACCGCGGGCGCGATCCCGCCGCTCGACACGCGGATCACGTCGATCGCCTGGTTCGGCGCGATCAACGAGGTCGTCGCCCGGTGGCTGCTCGCGGATGACGCGGCCCGGCTCGAGGAGGCGTACCCGGCGCTCCGGGCGACCCTGCTGCGGTCGGCCGGCGTGCCCGAGTCCCGGATCGGCGAGGTCGCGCTTCCCGCGGCCGGCTGGTCGTTCCCCGAGGTCGCCACGCCCAAGTCGGGGTCCGGGCGGTGACCGCCACCCGGGTCGCGCGTGCGGAGACCGGCGCGGGCCTCGGCGAGCGCCTGACGGCCCTCCTCGCGCCGTCGGACGCCCCCGCGACGACCCCGCTCGTCGCCGCGACGCTCCCCGTGCCGGCCGCAGACCCGATCTCGCTGTACGCGGCCGCGGTCGAGGCGGGGCTGGAGGCCGCCCTCTGGCTCCGCCCATCCGAGGGAACCGCGTTCGTGGGCATCGGCCGGGCCTGGGCGACCGAGCCCGAGGGCGAGGGGCGATTCCGCGAGGCCGAGACGGCCTGGCGCGCGCTGCTCGCGGATGCCCGGCTCGACCGGCCGACCGACAGCGCACGCGGCTCCGGGCCGGTGCTCCTCGGCGCGATGGGCTTCACCGGTCGCACGCCCGCCGACGACGATGCCTGGGGGCCGTTCGGTCCGAGCTCGCTCGTGCTGCCGTCGCTCGTCCTCGCCGTGACGCCCACGGGCGCGACGGTCACGGCATCGATCGCCCCCGGCACCCTGGATGCGGACCCGCGTGCGCTCGAGCGCCGGTGGCTGGGCCTCGTGGAGCGCGCGCGAGAGCTCGCGCCGAACCCCAACGGGATCGTCGCGATGCCGGTCTTCGCGCCGCTCGTCGTCGTCGACGAGCAGCCGGCGAGAGACGCCTTCAAGCGGCTCGTCGGGATGTTCGCCGGGGCCGTCGGCCGAGGCCGCATCGACAAGGTCGTGCTCGCGCGACGCGTTGGCATGCGTTCGCCGGTGGAGCTGGACGTCGCGAACGCCCTGCGGCGGCTCTCGGTGAGCGCCCCCGAGAGCACGACGTACGCCTTCCGGCGCGACGGCCGGACGTTCCTCGGTGCGACGCCGGAGCGGCTCGTGCGCACGGAGGGCCGGACGTTCCGGACGGTGGCGGTCGCGGGCACGATCCGTCGCGGCGCGAGCCCGGAGGAGGACGCGGAGCTCGGCCGCCGGCTCATCGCCAGCGAGAAGGACCGCGAGGAGCACGCGATCGTGGTCGATGCGATCCGCGGCCTGCTGGGGCCCGTCGCCGAGACCCTGACCGTGGCGCCCGAGCCCGGCGTCATGACGCTGCGCTACGTCCAGCACCTCGTGACCGAGATCTCGGGCACGGTCCCTGACGGCAACGGCCTGCTGGCGCTGGGCGAGCGGCTGCACCCGACGCCGGCGGTCGGCGGCGACCCACGGGACGTGGCGCTCGCGCTCATCGACGAGCACGAGGGGTTCGACCGTGGCTGGTACGCCGGCCCGATCGGCTGGCTCGGGGCGGATGGCGACGGCGAGCTGTGCGTCGCGCTGCGCTGCGGGATCGTGGACCGGACGCGGGCGACCCTGTTCGCGGGCTGCGGGATCGTCGCCGACTCCGATCCGGACCAGGAGTGGGAGGAGTCGCGGATCAAGCTGCGGGCCGTGATCTCGGCGCTGGGCATCCCGGGAGAGGACGCATGAGCGACGCCCGGCTCCTGCGCGCATTCGCCTCCGAGCTCGTCGCCGCCGGGGTCACTGACGCCGTGGTGTGCCCGGGCTCGCGGTCGACGCCCCTGGCGCTGGCCCTGCGGGCGGCGCCCGGGCTGCGGGTGCGGGTCCTGCTCGACGAGCGCGCGGCCGGCTTCTTCGCCCTGGGGATGGCCCGCACGAGCGGCCGCCCGGTCGTCCTGCTCGCGACCTCCGGGACCGCGACCGTGGAGTTCGCGCCCGCCGTCGTGGAGGCCTCGCTCTCGCGCGTGCCGCTCGTCGTGCTCACCGCGGACCGGCCCCCGGAGCTGCGTGACCGCGGCGCGCCCCAGACCATCGACCAGGACCACCTCTACGGCCGGAGCGCCAGGTGGTACACGGAGCTGCCGCTGTTCGACGGCGACCCGGCGACCGAGGCGCACGTGCGATCCGTCGCGGGACGAGCCGTCGCGACGGCCGCGGCGGGTCCCGCCGGTCCCGTCCAGGTGAACGTCCCGTTCCGCGAGCCGTTGCTCCCCGACGGCCCGCTCGCCGATGCCGCGGACGACGCGCCCGGTGACGCGCCCGACGGCGCCGTCGCGACGGCCGCCCATCCGTTCACGAGCGCGATCGCGGGTCGCCCGGTGCTCGACGACGACCTCCTCGGGGAGCTCGCGGCACTGCTCGGCCGGACCGCCCGCGGGCTCATCGTCGCGGGGCCGGACGACGACCCGGAGCTCCCGGCCGCGCTCGCCGGGCTGGCCCGGGCCACCGGATTCCCGATCCTCGCGGACCCGCTGTCGGGGCTGCGAACAGGTCCGCACGACCGGTCGCTGGTCGTCACGCGCGCCGACCAGCTCGTCCGCCCGGGCGGCTGGATCGAGGCCCACCGCCCCGATCTCGTGATCCGCACCGGCGCGATGCCGACGTCGAAGCCCATCCTCCAGCTGCTCGAACGGACGCGTCCGGGCCTCATCGTGATCGACGGCGACGGTGGCTGGCGCGAGCCTGCGCTGCTCCCGGCGACCTTCGTCCACGCGGACGCCGCGGCGACGGCCCGCGCGCTCACCGTGCGGCTGGGCAGCTCCACCCGTCGCGGCACGTGGACTCGCGACTGGACCGAGGCGGAGCGCACCGCCGTGCGGGCGATGGACGCCTGGCTCGCGGCGCTCGACGAGCCGTTCGAGGGCTCGCCCTTCCCGGCGCTCGCCGCCGCGCTCCCCGATGGCGCCGTGCTGTGGGCCGGCAACTCGATGCCGGTCCGCGATCTCGATGGCTGGCTCCCGTCCACGGCGCGCGCCATCACCGTCCGCTCCAACCGGGGCGCGACCGGCATCGACGGCGTCGTGTCCACGGCGCTCGGGTCCGCGGCCGTCGCGGCCGGGCCGGTCGCGCTCGTCGTCGGCGACGTCTCCTTCCTCCACGACCTCAACGCGCTGCTCGCGGCGAAGCTCCACGGCCTGTCGGCGACCATCGTCGTGGTGAACAACGACGGCGGCGGGATCTTCTCGTTCCTGCCCCAGGCGCAACCGGGCACGCCAGCGGGCTCCGGCCTCCCGGAGCACTACGAGGAGCTGTTCGGGACGCCGCACGGCATCGACGTCGCGCCGATCGTGGCGGCGCTGGGCGGCGAGCACGTCCCGGTCGCGACGAGCACGGAGCTCGCGGCGGCGATCTCGTCCTCGGTCGGCAGGCCGGGGGTGCGGGTCATCGAGCTGCGCACCGAGCGCGGTCGCAACGTGGAGCTCCATCGCGGCGTCGCGGCGGCGGTGGCCCGGGCGCTGGCCACGGCGGTGCCGGCGTGACGGCCGTGTCGGGCGCCGCCGACTGGGCGGTCCACGTCCACGGATCCGGCCGGCCGCTCGTGCTGCTCCACGGGTTCACGGGGACCAGCGCCGCGTGGGACGAGCACCTGGAAGCCCTGGCCCGCGGCCGCCGGCTCATCGTCCCCGACCTGCCGGGCCACGGCCGGACGATGGCCGCGTCACCCGCCGACGCGTCCGTCGAGGCGGCGGCCGACGCGCTCGCAGCGATCCTCGCGTCGCACGCCGCGACGCCCGCCGACGTGCTGGGCTACAGCCTGGGGGCGCGCGTCGCGCTGCGCCTGGCGGTGGTGCACCCGTCCGCGGTCGGGCGGCTCGTGCTCGAGAGCCCCAGCGCCGGGATCGAGGCGGCGGACGCCCGCGCCCGGCGACGCGAGGCCGACGAGGCGCTGGCGGCGCGGCTGGAGCGCGACGGCATCGATGCCTTCGTCGACGAGTGGGAGCACCATCCGATCTTCCACACCCACACGGCGCTTCCCGTGGAGCGTCGTGATCGGATCCGCGCGATGCGCCGCGGCAACACCGCCGCGGGACTCGCCGCGAGCCTGCGGGGCGGCGGCCAGGGCGCGATGGAGCCGCTGTTCGACCGGCTCGCGCTCGTGACCGCGCGGACGCTGGTCCTCGCGGGCTCGCTCGACCACACCGGCCGCCCCCGCGCCGAACGCGTCGCCGCCGGGATCCCCGGGGCGCGCCTCGCGCTCGTCGAGGACGCCGGCCATACCCCCCACGACGAGCAGCCCGGCGCGTTCCGCCGGCTCGTGCTCGACTTCCTGCAGGAGGACCCCGCCGCATGACCGATCCCATCGCGTGGACGCCCGTCGTGGAGTACGAGGACATCCGGTACGAGCACTCCGGCACCGGCATCGCCAAGGTCACCATCGACCGCCCCGAGGTCCGCAACGCCTTCCGGCCGCAGACGGTCCGCGAGCTGATCGACGCCTTCGCCCGCATCCGTGACGACGCGTCCATCGGCTGCGTGCTGCTCACCGGCGCCGGCGACATGGCGTTCTGCTCGGGCGGCGACCAGAAGTACAAGAGCCACGACGGCGGCTACCTCGACTCCGACGGGCTGGCGCGGCTCAACGTCCTCGACCTCCAGCGCCAGATCCGCAGCCTGCCGATCCCGGTCATCGCGCTCGTCAACGGCTACGCGATCGGCGGCGGCCACGTCCTCCACGTGGTATGCGACATGACGATCGCCTCCGAGAACGCGATCTTCGGCCAGGTCGGGCCGCGGGTGGGCAGCTTCGACGCCGGGTTCGGGGTCGGGCTCCTGGCGCGGCTCGTGGGCGACAAGAAGGCCAAGGAGATCTGGTTCCTGTGCCGCCAGTACACGGCGGCCGAGGCGCTCGCCATGAACCTCGTGAACACGGTCGTGCCGCTCGCGGACCTCGAGGCCGAGGGCGTGCGGTGGGCCGACGAGATCCTCGAGATGAGCCCCACCGCGATCCGATTCCTCAAGTCGTCGTTCCTCGTGGCGACGGACGGGCTGGCGGGCCTCCAGGAGTTCGCCGGCCACGCGACGGGCCTGTACTACACGACCGACGAGGCGCACGAGGGCAGCACCGCGTTCCTCGAGAAGCGCCGGCCCGAGTACCGCAAGTACCCGCGCCGCCCGTGAGCACCACCGCCGCGGTCCCGGCCGCGCCTCGCCCGTCCGGCATCCGGATCTGGATCGCCGCCGCGCGACCCGCGACGCTCCCGGCCGCCGTCGCCGGCGTGCTCGTGGGGATCGGGGCCGCGCTCGCGGTGGGCACGCCGTTCCGTCTCGACACCGCGCTCGGGTGCGTCGCCGTGGCGCTCCTGCTCCAGGTCGCCGCGAACTTCGCCAACGACCTGTCCGACTTCCGGCGGGGTGCGGACACGGACGCGCGGCAGGGGCCGCTGCGGGTGGCGGCCGCTGGGCTCGTCACGGAGCGCCAGCTGGAGGTCGCGATCGCGATCGTCGTCCTGCTGGCGGGGATCGTCGGCCTGTGGCTCGCAACGATCGGCGGCTGGGGGCTCGTCGCGCTCGGCGCGGCCGCGATCGTCGCCGCGCTGGCCTACACGGGCGGGCCGTTCCCGTACGGGTACCGCGCGCTGGGCGAGGTGTTCGTGTTCCTGTTCTTCGGCCTGGTGGCGGTGGTCGGGACGGCGTACCTCCAGGCGCTCCGGCTCGACGGGGTGTTCGTCGCCGCGGCCATCCCGCCCGGCGCGCTCATCACGGCGATCCTCGTCGTCAACAACCTGCGCGACATCCCCACGGACACGGCGGCCGGCAAGCGGACGCTCGCCGTCCTGCTCGGGAGGCGGCGGACGCAGGCGGAGTACGGCGTCCTCCTCGGCCTCGCGTACGCCGTCCCGGTGCTGCTCGCCGTGGCCTGGGTGCTCGGCGCGCGGCCGGCGGGGGAGCCGTGGAGCCTCGCCTTCGTGACCGCGCTGCCGCTGCTCACGCTGCCGATGGCGCGGCCCCTGCTGCGGACCGTCGCGACGTTCGAGGAGCCGCGCCAGCTCAACCTCGTCCTCAAGGGGACTGCGCGGCTGTCGCTCGTGTTCGGGCTGCTGTTCGCGGTCGGCCTGGCCGTGGGCGGCGGGGTGGCCGCGTGACCGCCGCGCTCGGGGTCAGGCGCGTCCGGGTCCCCTTCCGCGTGCCCTTCGAGACGGCGGCGGGGACGTGGGCCGCGCGCGAGTCGCTGCTCGTGGAGATCCGCTCCGACGAGGGTGCGCGCGGGATCGGGGAGGCCCCGATCGACGCCGCGTTGCGGACGGCGGCGCTGACCGCCTACGTTCAGGCGCTGCTCGAGGGGCCGGGAGAGGGCGTCCCGGACGAGGTGCGGCACGCATTCGCGTCCGGGCTCGGCGGGGCCGTGCTGGACCTCGCGCCGCCGCCGGAGCCCGTCGCCGCGGCCGTCCGCGCCGGGGTGGGCGTCAACGCCACGCTCCCCGCGGACGGGATCGACGAGACGGTGCTCGCCGCCGCGGCCGCGGTCGGGGCCGGCTATCGGACGCTCAAGCTCAAGGTCGGGTCGAGCGAGCGGGCGAGCGCGCTCGCGGACCGGGTGCGCGCCGTCCGCCAGGCGGTGGGGCCGCGGGTGGCGATCCGCCTCGATGTCAACGGGACGTGGGACCTCGAGGGTGCGCTGGAACGCCTGCGGGCGCTCGAGCCGATCGGGATCCAGTACGTGGAGCAGCCGCTGCCCGTGGGGGCTCGCGGTGGCGCCGCGCAGCTGCGGGCGCAGGGCGGCGTCCCGATCGCGGCCGACGAGGCCGTCACCTCCCCCGACGCGGCGATCGCGCTCGTCAAGCAGGAAGCCGCCGACGTCCTCGTCGTGAAGCCGGCGCGCGTGGGCGGACCGGGGGCCGCCGCGGCGATCGCGGCCCTCGCGGCGGAGGCCGGGGTGCCGGTCGTCATCTCGTCGCTGTACGAGACGGGGATCGGGCTCGCGGCCGCGGTCGCGTGCGCGGCGGCGTTGCCGGACGTGGACGGCTGGCCCGCGGCGGAGCGCGACCACGGGCTTGGGACCGCGGGCGTCCTCGCGCACGACCTCCTCGTCGAGTCGCTGGTGATCGCCGACGCACGGATCCGGGCGCCGTTCGCCGCGGGCTCCAACGGGCTCGGGATCGTGGTCGACGAGGACGCCGTCGAGCGATACGCGGTGGACGACGCATGACCTGGTCGTTGACGGATCGCCTCGAGCGGAATGCCCGCGAGGCGCCCGAGGGCATCGCCATCCGCGATGACACTCGCGGCATCGCGTCGGAGGAGCGCCTCACATGGGCGGAGCTGCTGACCCGCGCGGGGGTCGTGTCGCAGGACCTCGCGGACCGCTCGGTGTCCCGGGGCGATCGTGTCGGGCTCGCGCAGCCCCGCGCCGCCGATGCGGTCGTCGCGCTGGCCGGCGTGCTGGAGGCGGGGGCGGTCGCGTGTCCCATTCCCGCGGGGCTCACCGCCCGGGAGACGGACGCCGCCCTGGACGTGCTGCGGCCGGCCCTCGTCGTCGACCCCGGAGACCTTGCGTCCAGCGGCGACGCGACGGGCGGCGACGCGACGGGCGGCGACGCGCGACCGAGCCCGCGGCCCGAGCCCGAGCCCGAGGAGCCGGCCGTGGTCGTGCTGACGTCCGGGACCACCGGGCGGCCGAAGGGCGTGGTGCTCAGCCACCGCGCAATGGCGGCAAGCGCGGACGCCTGGCTCGCGGTCCTCCCCGGGGCGACCGGGTGGGCGATGCCGCTGGGGCTCGCGCACGTGGCTGGGCTCGGGATCCTGTGGCGCGCCGCCCGCGACCGCGTCCCGGTGTGGCTCCTCCCCCCGTCGGATCCCGCGGCCCTGCTCGCCGTGCTGGCGAAGCCCGACGGGCCAAGCCACGTCTCCCTCGTGCCGGGCCAGCTCCTGCGGTTGCTCGACGCCTCGGGTGACGCCGCGCCACCGCCGACGGTCCGTGCCGTGCTCCTCGGTGGCGGCTCGATCCCGGCGGCGCTGGTGGGACGCGCGACGCGCGCCGGCTGGCCGATCGTCACGACGTACGGGCTGTCCGAGATGGGCTCCGGCGTGACCGCGCTGCCGGCGGACGAGGCCGTGCGCGCGGCTGGGACGGCCGGCCGGCCGCTCCCCGGTATCATCCTCTCGATCGACGAACCGGGGCCGGACGGTGTGGGCGAGATCATCGTCGCGGGACGGTCGCGCAGCTCGGGGTATCTGGGCGACGCAGCGGTTGCGCGCGATGAGCCGCTGCGGACCGGCGATCTCGGCCGCCTCGACGACGCCGGGCGTCTC
>JAICUV010000219.1 GCA_025935655.1 Chloroflexota bacterium
TCCCCGGGGCATCGCCCGGGGCCGCCTTCGTGTTCACGGCGAGCGGCACGATCGACGCCTACCTCGACATCGCCTGGCGCAACTACCGGTTCACGGACCAGGAGATCCACTACGTCCTCGTGCTCGGCGGGCTGATCTGGGGGACGGGGCAGTTCGCCTCGTATGCCGTGTTCGGGCACCGGCGTCCGCTCAACGCGGTGGTCGTCATGGGACTCGTCCTCGTGGTGAACATGGCGCTCACCTCGCGCGACCAGGACGAGCTGGCCTATCTCGTGGCGTTCACCGCGGGCTCCCTGTTCCTGCTCATCGGGATGCACGCGTTCGACGAGCGGTCGACCTGGATCCGCCGCCGCATCGGCGATCCCGCCACGATCAGCTCCATGTACCTGCGTGGCGGCACGGTGTTCATCGTCCTCGCCCTCGTGGGCTCGATGGCGCTCACGCAGCGTGCGGCCTCGAGCCCGCTCGAGGGCGCCTGGGAGGGCGTCGGCCGCAACCTCGTCTCGTTCGGCGAGAGCATCAGCCGGCTGCTGCCGATGGGCGGCGCGCTGCGCCCGATCGGCGGCGTGCAGTTCGGCCAGGACGCGCGGATCAGCGACACCTGGATCACGGACGCCGGCGTCGCCTTCTCGGCCACGGTGCCCGCGGCGGCGGAAGGCCTGAAGTGGCGCGCCGCGACCTACGACAGCTTCGAGCTCAACGCCTGGGGCCAATCCTTCCTGTCCACGATCCACGTCGACGGCGGCCAGCCCATCCTCGCGGGGACGGCAGACGAGCCGAAGGAGGCGATGTCGCTGCCCGTGACCGTGACCGTCCGGCCGGCCGCCTACGAGCAGGGCCTCCTCCTGGCGCCGGGCGGCCCGGTCACCGTGGACCAGGGGACGAACGTGTCGGTCACCGGTAACGACGGCTGGTTCGCGGCGGCCGATCTCGAACGAGGCTCGGACGCGTACAGCGTGGAATCGCGCGTCCTCAAGCTCGACGAGACGCAGCAGCTGCTGACCGGGCACCGGCTGGAGGCCGCGGGCACGTCCTACCCGGCGGAGATCCGGGCGCTGTACACCGAGGTCCCCGACGGCGCGATCGGGCCAGACGCCCAGGAGCTGCTGGACAAGATCCTCGCCCGCGCCGACACCACCAACCCGTACCGGCTCGCCGCCTGGATGCAGGACTACTTCCAGAACACGAAGGACTTCACGTACGACAACGACCTCACCAACGATCCCAGCTGCTCCGCCAGCGCCGTGGAGTGCTTCGCGCGGATCAAGCGCGGGTACTGCCTCCACTACGCGTCGACGATGGCGATCCTGCTGCGCGCGGCGAACCCGGTGAACCCCATTCCGACCCGGCTCGTCCAGGGGTTCCTGCCCGCCAAGGCCGTCAACGGGGTCGAGACCGTCGAGAACCGCAACGCGCACGCCTGGGTCGAGGTCTACTTCCCGGGCTACGGCTGGATCCCGTTCGATCCCACGGGTGGCGGCGTCGGCCAGCCCACGGTCATCGCGGAGGGCCCGGCCCTGCCGTCCGCCCTCCCGTCGCCGTCCGGGTCGGCGGGGCCGGACCTGCCGGATCCCACCCGTCGCCGGGATGGGACACTGCCCGATGCGCCATCGGCGGGTGTCACGGGCGGCGGGGCCGGCGACCGGTCGCTGTTCATCGTGCTGACGGTCCTGCTCGCCATCGTCGTCGTGACGATCGCGTTCGCAGCCTGGCTCCGTGGGCCGCGCGGCGACGTGTCGCCGGACGCGGCGTGGACGTCGATGTCGCGCGCGGCCTCGCGCTTCGGGTTCGGGCCACGGCCCACCCAGACCGTGTACGAGTACGCGAGCTCGCTGGGGGATCTCGTGCCGGTGGCCAAGGCCGACCTGCAGACGGTCGCGCAGGCGAAGGTCGAGACGACGTACGCGGGGGTGCGCCTCGGCGGGGCGCAGCTGGACGCGGTCCGGGACGCGACCCGGCGGCTCCGGATCTCGCTGCTGCGGCTGCTGTTCCGGCGGCCGCGCAAGGGACGCCCGCGCTAGTCGATCCTAGAGCGCGCCCGAGCGCGACCTGCGCTCCGCGGCCTCGCGTGCCGCCTCGTCCGCGAGCGGGGCGAGATGCTCGCTGAGGTTGGCCGCGCGGAGGACCGGGCGCCCGCCCCGGAGCTCGACGACCGTGATCCCCGTCAGCCCCATCGTGAACATCCAGAAGTGCGTGAGCGGCAGGCCGAACAGCGTGAGCATGACCACCTTGAACACCCCGTCGTGACCCACGAGGATCGACCACGGCTGGTCCGGCGGGGCGCCCACGCCGGCATAGCCGCCGACCTGCGGTCGGTCGACCGTCCCGCGCGGGTAGTCCTCGCCCAGCCGTGCGAGCACGCCGGCCAGCGCCGGCCGGACGCGGGCCTGGACCTTCGCCGGGGACTCGCCGCCCGGCGCCCAGACCTCCCAGGGCCGGCGGCGCCAGCCGGCCAGGACGTCGGGCCAGCGGCGCGCGATCTCGTCGGTGTGCAGGCCCTCCCACTCGCCCTGGCCGATCTCGAGCAGCCCGGAGTCGGGGCGGAGGGCCGTGGGGCCGGAGACGGCGTGTGCCGGGTCGACGCCCGCCTCGAGGGCGATGGCATCGGCGATCGCGATCGCCGTGGCGCGCGTGCGCGAGAGCGGGGAGTGGACGATCTCCCGCGGCCAGCCACCCGGGACCGGGAGCGACGGCGCGTCGTGGGGTCGCGCGAGACGCGCCCCGACGAGGCTTGCCTGGCGCCGGCCCAGCGGAGACAGGGGGGTCTCGGACTGGCCCTGGAACCGCTGCTCCACGATCCACTCCGACTCGCCGTGCCGGACGAGCACGAGGGTCGCGTCCAGACCCTCGGGGATGAGCGGCGCGTCGGCGGCGGGGCGATCCGCGGACGGGCCGCCGGTCACCGTTCGCCGCCCAGCCGGACGACCCAGGTGTCGATGATGCCCTCGTCGGCGGTCATCGCGTCCACGACCGACTGGGGCACGTCGTCGTCGAGCGCGAGGACCATGTAGGCGTCGGCACGTGGCGCGGACCGGGCGAGCGTCATCGAGCTGATGTTGACGTCGGCCGCCCCCAGGAGCGCCCCGACCCGACCGACGGTCCCGGGCCGGTCGCGGTGATGCGAGATGAGCATCACGCCGGCCGGCGAGAGGTCCATCGCGTGCTCCTGGAGCCGGACGAGCCGTGGCTCGCCGTTGGCGACGGTCCCGGCCAGGGTCACGGTCGCGCCATCGGCCTCGGCGGTGAGCGTGAGCAACGCCGAGAACGCGCCGGCGTTGGGCGTCTTGCGCTCCACGACCTCGATCCCGCGAGCCTTCGCGAGGGTGCCGGCGTTGACGAGGTTGACCCGCTCCTCGGTCGTGGTCTCGAGTAGGCCGCGGAGGACCGCGGCGACGAGCGAGCTCGCGTCGTAGGCCGCGGGCTCGCCGGCGATCTCCAGCGTGAGCGTGCGCGGGGCGACCGGCGAGAGCTGGGCCGCGAACCGGCCCAGCGTCTCGGCCAGCGGCAGGTACGGCGCGATGGCCTGGGCGGTCTCCGCGGTGAGCAGCGGCGCGTTGACGGCGTAGCGCGCGGAGCGGCCGTCGAGGACCTCGAGGATCTGCTCCGCGACCTCCTCCGCCACCGCGATCTGGGCCTCCTCCGTGGAGGCGCCGAGGTGCGGCGTCAGGAGCGTGTTGGGCGCGGTGAGCAGGGGATGGTCGGCGGCGGGCGGCTCGGCGGTGTAGACGTCGATCCCGGCGCCCGCGATGACGCCGTCGCGCAGCGCGTCGGCGAGGTCCTGCTCGTCGATGATCCCGCCGCGGGCGACGTTGAGCAGGATCACGCCCGGCTTCATCCGGGCCATCACCTCGCGGTTGATCATCCCGGCCGTCGACTTCGTCTTGGGCACGTGCACCGTGATGATGTCGCCGCGGGCGACGATGTCGTCGAAGGTGACGAGCTCCACGCCGAAGGTCGCCGCCTGCTCGGGCGTCACGAACGGGTCCGAGCCGATGACCGTCATCTCCATGCCCCGGGCTCGGGTGGCGATGGCCTGGCCGATCTTGCCCAGGCCCACGATGCCCAGCGTCTTGCCGCGCAGCTCGTGGCCCGTGAACTTCGCTCGCTTCCACTCGCCGGCCTTCATCGACGCGTGGGCGTCGGCGGTGTGCCGGGCCAGTCCGAACATCAGCGCGAGCGTGTGCTCGGCGGCGGCGATCGTGTTGCCCGTCGGGGCGTTGACCACGGTGATCCCGGCCCGCGTCGCCGCGTCGAGGTCCACGTTGTCCACGCCGACGCCCGCCCGGCCGATGACGACGAGCCGGGTGCCGGCGGCGATCATCTCGGCGTCCGCCTTGACCTGGCTGCGCACGACGAGCGCGTCGTAGTCGGGGAGGATCGCGATGATCTCCTCGCGCGGCAGGCCCAGCTTCTCGTCGACGTCGTGGTGGGCGCGGAGGAGCTCGATGCCCTCGGGTGCGAGCGGCTCGACGACGAGGATCCTCACGCCGGGACCGCGACGCGCGTCGTCGCCTCGATGAGCGCCCGCTGTGCGGCCGCGACGGCGGCGCCGGGCTGAACGTCGAGCCCCTGCTCGAGGGCGGCGACCTCGAGGGCGCCGATCGCGGCAAGGATGTCGTCCGTGGTCACGGAGCCCAGGTGACCCAGGCGGAAGATCTTCCCCTTGAGCTTGCCCTGGCCACCCGCGAGCACCAGGCCCTGGCGCTTGAGCGACCCGTTGAACGCCTTCCAGTCGAGGCCGTCCGGGATCCAGGCAGCGGTCACGGTCTTCGAGGCGACGTCGTCGGCCGCGAGGAGCTCGAAGCCCAGCGCGCGGAGGCCGGCGCGCGTCATCGCCTGTGCCGCTGCGTGGCGCGCGAACACGCCCTCGCCCTCGGCCTGCATCAGGCGGAGGCCCTCGTCGACCTGGTACATCACGGCGACGGCGGGGGTCCACGGCGTCTCGCCGGCTGCGGCCGTGTCCCTGTGGCGCTTGAGGTCCAGGTAGAAGCGCGGCATCGTCGCGGTCTCGCCGGCAGCCCAGGCGCGCGGCCCGACCGCGGCCATCGCCATGCCCGGCGCGGACATCCAGGCCTTCTGCGACCCGGTGACCACCAGGTCCAGGCCCCACGCGTCCATCGCGAACGGCACCGCGCCGAGTGCCGAGATGGCGTCGACGAGGATCAGCGCATCGGGGGCGGCGTCGCGGACCGCGGCGGCCAGCGCGGGGATGTCGTTGGTGACGCCGGTCGAGGTCTCGTTGTGGGTCAGGAGGACGGCCTTGAGGCCGGGGATCTCGGCAGCGGCCGCGCGGACCGCGGCCGGGACGGCCGCCTGGCCCCACTCGACGTCGAGCCTGGTGACCTCGGCGCCGTAGACCTCGGCGATCTTCGCGAACCGGTCGCCGAACGCGCCGATCGGGACCGCGAGCACCGCGTCGCCCGGGGAGAGGGTGTTCACGATCGCCGCCTCGAGGGCGCCCGTGCCCGCGCACGTGAGCATGATCACGTCGTGCTGGGTGCCGAAGAACGGCTTCATGCCCTCGCTCACGCGCAGCAGGAGCGCCTTGAACTCCTCCCCGCGGTGGTTGACCATCTGCCGCCCGCCGGCCTCGCGGACGGACGGGGGAAGGGCCGTGGGGCCGGGGATGCGCAGGTTGGGCTCGAAGCGGGTCACGGATGCGTCTCCTGGGGTCGCCGGGAAGGATCCACCCGAATCTGACGCACGTGACACGATCCGTCCACCGTGGTAGATATGACGTCATATGAAGACGGCCCGGACCACGATCCTGCTCGACGCGGACCTCCTCGACCGGCTGGACCGGCACGTCCGCCGGCAGCGCACGACGAAGACGTCGGTCATCGCCGCGGCCGTCGAGACCTGGCTTGACTCGCACGAGGCCACGCCGGA
>JAICUV010000390.1 GCA_025935655.1 Chloroflexota bacterium
GGCCGTGACCTGCCGTCCGTCGACGTCCACCGGCTCGTCGAGCGCGGCCAGCAGCCGCTCCGCGACCCGGCCGGCGGCGGCCGCCTCCTTGCCGTCGAGAATGATCCCGAACTCGTCACCGCCCAGGCGGGCCGCCAGGTCGTCCGCGCGGAGATGGCGCTGGAGGCGCGTCGCGACCGACACCAGCAGCGCGTCGCCGGCCGCGTGGCCCAGGCTGTCGTTGACGGTCTTGAAGTCGTCGAGGTCGAGGAACAGGACGGACAGTGGCCTGCGGTCGGGGAGCGAGAGCACGCCCTCGAGGCGCTCGATGAACCGACGCCGGTTCGGGAGCCCGGTCAGCGGGTCGTGCGAGGCGCGGTAGCTGAGCTCGCCCTCCAGCTTGACCCGGGCGGCGTTGTCCCGCGCCAGCGCCCGCACGACCGTCGCGAGGCGGACGAGCACGAGCACGGACAGGAACGCCGAGCCCAGCGCCAGGATCGGGACGTCCGACTCCCAGCGGAAGTTGACGACGAGGATGAGCAGCGGGCCGGTGAGCATCGCGATCGCGAGCAGTGACAGCCGCAGCCGGCTGAGCCAGGCGACCGACACCGGGTGCGGCGCCGCGACGTCGCGCATCGACCCGTGGAGCGCAGCCGCAGAGATCGCCACGTACGACGCGAGCCACAGGCTGTCGAGGAGGCCGCCATCGACATACGTGCCGGACGCGACCTGGAACGCGTATGCGGTGTCCGCGACGAACAGCAGCACGATCGAGGAGATGAGCATCACGAACGACGGGGTGCGCGCGCCGGGCGTCGCGAGGAGCCCGATCGCCACGCCCAGGACCATCAGGTCGCCCAGCGGGTACGCGGCCGTGACGATGAGCGAGATCGGGTCGTCGGCGGCGTCGAGCACCGGTCGCACCAGCACCACCCAGCCCACGAGCCCGGCCGCGGCGGAGAGGATCGACCCGTCGAGCAGGCCCGACTGGTCGCCGCCGCGGACGCGCAGCCGGATCGCCGCCGTGAACGCGATCACGAGCACGGGGTAGCCCAGCAGGTAGGCGACGTCGGCGATCGAGGGGAACGGGCTCTGACCCATGAGCTCGAGGATCGTCCACAGCGTGTCGCCGGTCACGAACAGCAGCTGCGAGGCGGCGATGAGGAGCCAGGGCAGCGCGCGGGCCGGCCGATGACGGTGGATCCCGTACAGGATCGCGGCGACCGCCGAGAATCCGACGACGTCGTAGAGGAGGTTCTGCTGGAGCGAGCCCGTCGGCAGCGCGCGGTGGACGGCGACCGCAAGCCCGGCCACCAGCAGGTAGGTGGCCGCGAGACGCCCGTCCGGTCCGGCCAGGGCCGCCGGCACGCTGGGAAGCTTCAGCAAGGCATGGTCTCGATCGGAATCGCCCAACGAGGCGATGCCCAGCGTCGCGTGCGCGCACCGGTACGTCGATGGGCCTGCGGTCCCGCTCCCCGCGCCCGAAGGTACGGGGCCGTGGAACGAGCCTAGAGGCCCGGTGCGAGCCTCCGGCCGCGCTCGCTGGTGCGGATCGCCGTCACGGCCGCCACCGCGGTCTCGAGCTGCGCGGCCTCGTCGTCCGTGCCGAGGTCCAGCCGGCAGTACGTGAACCGGCCGGGGAGCACCCGCTCCATCATCGCGCCCAGCCACTTGGTGAGGTCGGTGCGTGGGCCGCTGCGCTTGCGGGCGTCGGGCGTGATCGCGTGCACGAGCACCAGGCGTCGCCGCGACCGCTCGAGCCACGGCCAGTACTGCAGGACGTTCTCCGCGGGGTGGGCGTGCTTGGTCTCGATCTCGAGCGCCACGAAGGTGTCCTCGCCGACCTCGCCCAGTCCGCCCGGTGTCGCCCCGAGGCCGATCTCGGTGCCGTCGTCGAACACGACGTCGAGCAGCCGGCCCAGGCGCTTCGCGATCTGCGCGTCGGAGAGATCCGCCCACTGGGACTTCGCC
>JAICUV010000320.1 GCA_025935655.1 Chloroflexota bacterium
CCCGTCGCCTCGTTGCCGGTGATGTTGCGGTACGTGCCGGGGTCCAGCTTCGCCTTCGGGACGCGGTACGTGGTGTGGAACATCTCGGTCGTCTCGCCGAACGCGTAGCCGGCCTTGAGGGCCCGCTTGTTCGCCTCGGCGACGACCGGCCGCGCGCCGAACTTCTGCTCGATCCACGTGAGCGTCGGGTCCATCGAGCGCTCGTACAGCCAGAACATCAGGCCGAGGGCGAAGAAGTTCTTCGTCAGGTCCTTCTGCTTCGAGGTCATCTCCAGCCCGTCGAGCGAGCGCTCGTTGAGGCCGCTGATCGGGACCTCGAACACGGTGACGTGCTTGAGCGAGCCGTCCGTCAGCGGGTTGCTGGTGTAGGCCGCCTTGGCGAGGTTCTGGGGCGTGAAGGCGTCGCTGTTGACGATCAGGGCCCCGCCGGCCGGCAGGTCGCCGATGTTCGTCTTGAGCGCCGCGGGGTTCATCGCGACGAGCACGTCCGGGGCGTCGCCCGGGGTGTGGATGTCCGACGCCGAGAAGCTGATCTGGAACCCGGACACGCCCGGCAGCGAGCCGGCGGGCGCGCGGATCTCGGCGGGGTAGTCGGGGAACGTGCTGATGTCGTTGCCGAACACCGCGGCGGTCCGCGTGAACTGGGTGCCGGTCAGCTGCATGCCGTCGCCGGAGTCACCGGCGAAGCGGATCGTGACCCGATCGAGCTCCTGGACGTCGTGCTCGATCCGTTCGTCTGTCGTCGTCATCCGCCTTCGGCCTGCTCCATGCGCTGATGGGGTCTGGGTGGGAGGTTGAGGAGCTCCTCGGGGAAGGACTCCGCGAGGAACTTCAGGATGTCCACCTGGCGCACGACGCCGACGAGGCGCCGGTCGTCGTCGACCACGGGGACGTTGCGGTACGCGCCGCTCTGCATGAGCGCGATGGCGTCGGCCACCGTCTGCTCGAGCCGGAGCGTGCGCGGCGATGCGTTCATGTAGCGCTCGACGGGGGCGTCCACGTCAACCCCGGCGGCGACGTCCGGGCCGACGAGCCGGCCGAAGATGTCACGCTCGGTGAGGACGCCGGCCAGGCGACCGTCCACGTCCGTCACGAACACCGAGTCGCCGGTGCCCGTGCGCTGGATCGAGCGGATGCAGGCGGCGATGGTGGTCCCCGGTCCGACGGTCACGGGCTCGCGACGCCCGACGACGACGAGCGACTGCGACGCGAGGGCGGGGACGCGCGCAGAGACGGCGCGCTCGGTGAGATCGGCCACGGACCCAGTGTACGCGCAGGTGCCCGATCCGTCGGTTCCTGCGTTGTAACCGGGTTTCGGGTGGGAAACGGGGCAAACGGCAGGGTCCCGGGACCCTTGCGCGGGACCCTCGGCATGGGGTAGGTGCGCCGGCGACCCGGTACCCTCGGGCCTCGTGGACCGGACCCGCGCGACCGGCGTCGCCCTCGTCGTCATCAGCGCCGTCGCCTTCGGCTCCGGCGGCCTGTTCGCGCGGCCCGTGTACGCGACCGGCACCGACTGGCTGACGCTGATGGCGTGGCGGTTCGGGATCGCGGGCGCGCTCGCGTGGGTCGTCCTGCTCGCGCGGCCGACCGCCCGACGGGCCCTGCTCGCGCTCCCTCGCCGGATGCTGCTCGCGACCATCGGCCTGGGCGTGTTCTACGTCACCAACACCGCGACGTACTACGCGGGCATCGCGACCGTGGACCTCGGGCTCGCCGCGCTGATCGTGTACGTCTATCCGCCGGTCGTGGCGGTGCTCGCGCTCCTGTTCGGCCGGCCGCTCGAGGGCCGCCGCGCGTGGACCGCGCTCGGCATGGCGGTACTGGGCGTCGTGCTCGCGGTGGGCGGGATCCAGCCCGGGTCGGAGCCGCCCGCGCTCGGGCTCGCGCTGATCATCGCGTCGCCGCTCCTGTACGCCGTGTGGATCATCCTCGCGGCCCGCCACTCGGGCGAGCGGAGCGACCGGGTCGGCGCGGACGCGGACGACGGCGCGAACGCGTCGGTCGTCGGGGCGGTGATGCTGAGCTCCACCGCGGTCGTGTACTGGGTCGTCTGCCTGGGCATCGGGCATCCGGTGCTGCCGGCGGACATCCCGGCGGACGCGTGGCCCGGGATCCTCGGCGTCGCCGTCGTCGCGGGCTTCGTGCCGGTCCAGGCGTTCTACGCCGGCGCCCAGCGGATCGGTGCGGCGCAGGCGTCGCTCGTCTCGACCGTCGAGCCGCTGTGGACGATCGTCGCGGCGTCGATCCTGCTCGACGAGCACCTCGGCCCGATCCAGCTCGCGGGCGGCGCGCTGATCCTCGGCGGTGTCGTCCTGTCGCAGACGCGGGCGCGGCGGCCGGGGCGGCCCGTCGGCGGCGCCCGGCCGATGGACGAGGAGCCGCCGCTGCCGCAGCCGATCGTGCGGCTCGGCGAGGAATAGCCCCGAGGGGCGCTCAGCCCAGCGCGGCGCGGGCGTCGGCGAGCTGCCGCCGGGCACCCGCGAGGACGAACGACACGTCGGAGCCCACGCCGATGAACGTGAATCCCAGGGCCCGCGCGCCGGCCACGGCCGCCCCGTCGCCGAGCAGGATCCCGGCGCTCTTGCCGTGCGCGTGGCACGCGGCGACCACGCGGTCGAGCGCCGCCAGGAAGTCGGGGTGCGTGATCTGCCCGGGGATGCCCATGGCGTGGGACAGGTCCGCCGGCCCGACGAACAGCACGTCCACGCCGTCGATGGCTGCCGCCTCCTCCGCGGCATCCACGGCCGCCGGCGACTCGACCTGGACCACGCCCAGGATCGCCGGGTTCACCACGGCGGCGATCTCCGCGTGGGGGCGCTCGCCGAACCCGGCCCCGCGCGTGATGAGCGCGACGCCGCGGACGCCGTCGGGCGGGTAGCGCAGCCACGACACGCCGCTCCGCGCCTCGTCCGCCGAGCCGACCTGCGGGAGCATGATCCCGTCGGCACCGAGGTCGAGGGCGCGGTCGATGCGCAGCCGCTCCACCGAGGGGACGCGGACGAGCGCCGCCGTGGGCGTGCCCTGGATCGCCAGCAGCTGGGCGTGGAGGTCCGCGACCGTGCCCATGCCGTGCTCCAGGTCCACGATCAGCCAGTCGTAGCCGGCACGGGCCACGAGCTCGGCCGACGCGGCGGAGCCGAGGTTGACGAACGCCCCGATCGTCGGCTCCCCGGCGAGCACGCGGCGGCGGAGGTCTCCGCGCGGCGGCAGCGGCGGGGCGGGCGGCAGGCTGGACGCGGTCATCGGCCGATGATGCCCGAGCGCACGGTCAGCCGCTCCGGCCGCGCGCGTCCACGGCCCAGTGGTCCACGCGCCCGTCCTCGCCCACGGCGACGAACGAGGACACCAGGTCCACGACCGGGCAGACGTGGTTGGGCACGACGGCAACGACCTCGCCGATTCGCGCGCGCGGGCCGCCGGCCGGCAGGGAGACGAGCCCGTGGTAATCGTTGAGCTTGTCGATGATC
>JAICUV010000048.1 GCA_025935655.1 Chloroflexota bacterium
GAGCCGCTCGATCCGGACTGGGACGGCGGCGCCTGGTACGGCCCCAGCTCCGGGACCTACTGGACGATCAACCCGCGCGAGTACGCGGACCCGCGCAAGCACGGCCCCGAGTACCTCGCCAGGGCGCGCACGGCGCTCCGGCGGGACCGTCGGGCGGCCGGCGACCCGCTCCCCGCTGACGAGGAAGGGGACGGCGACGTCCGTCTCGGAGCGGACGCCGCGGACGACGCGAGCGCCGACGCTGGGGCACCCGGGCCCTCGCCGTCCACGGCGGCCAGCGGCGGCGACCCGCGCTGGCGATGGCGCGACCCCGCGGCCGGGGCCACTGGGCAGGGTGCCTCGACCACGGGCGGCGGAGCGGAGTGGGGGACCCGGAGCTGGCGGTACGACGGCCCGCCGCCGGCCGACATCCCGGGCGAGCGACGGCGACCGGCGCCCGGCGACCCGCGCGCCACGCCGCGTCCGGCGACGGCGCAGGAACCACTGCCCGACCTCGAGTCAATCGCGCGCCGGTTCGCGCCGCTCGCCCTCCTGGCGCTCGCCCGCCGGTCAGACCGCCGCTGGCGGCTGGTCCTGGCGCTCGTCGGGTGGCCGCCGCTGGGGTATGCGGTCGGCACGCTGATCTCCACGCTGACCGGCTGCGCCGCCCTCTCCCCGTCGTGTCCGGAGCCGCTCACGATGGCGCCCCTCGTCGTCCAGCCGCTCGTGGTCGCGGGCCTGTTCCTCGTCCCGCCGGCGGCCGCGGTCGCCGCGTTCGCCGCGGTCCTCGCGTTCGCGGTGGCCCTGCCGGTCGCGGCGGTGCTGTCGGTCGGCAGCCTCCCGGAGTCGCGCGTCGGCGCCCCGGTCCTGGGCGTGCTCGTGGCCGTGGCGTACGTCGCCGGGCTCGCGTGGGGCGCCAACGCCGTGTGGCGCGCCCCCGGGACACCGGACGACGGCGGGGGCGGCACGCGCGGGCCGTAGACTGGCGGCATGCAGCGCCGCCAGGGATCCGACATCTCCGCCGCCGCCCAGGAGTACCTGCTCGCGCTCCGCGTGATGGGCTCGGACGGGCGCGTCGCCACGACGGCCCAGCTCGGGCGCCACGTGGGGGTGTCCACGCAGGCCGCGAGCGAGATGTGCCGCCGCCTCGCCGCGGACGGGCTGCTGGAGCCGGCGACCGGCCGCGGCCTCGCGCTGACGGCCGCCGGGCGCGCGGCCGCGGACGGCATCTTCCGCCGCCACGCCCTGCTCGAATGGCTGCTGACCTCCGTGGTGGGCCTGTCGTGGGCGGAGAGCGACGTCGAGGCGATGCGCCTCCAGGGTGCGCTCTCGCCGCGCGTGGAATCGAAGCTGGACGAGCTCCTGGGGCATCCCGAGACGTGCCCCCACGGCAACCCGATCGACCTCGAGACCGCCCGCCGCCGTCCGGCCGGGATCCCGCTGTCCGAGCTCGAGTCCGGCGCCAAGGCGACCGTGCTCCGGATCACCGAGGAGGCGGAGGAGGACGCGGGCCTGCTGTCCTACCTCGAGGCGCGCGCGCTCACCCCCGGCGCCCACGTGACGGTCCTCGCCCGATCCGAGAGCCTCGACTCGCTGACGCTGGACGGCCCGCGCGGTCGCGCCACGCTCGGCCTCCGTCCCGCGGCCCTGATCCGCGTCCTCGAGGGCGAGGCCGACCCGACGCTGTTCCACCACGTGCCCGCGTCGCTCGCCGGGTAGCCGCCGGGGGATCCCGCCGCGGGCCCCATACAATCGCGTGATGCGATCCGACATCCGCGTGCGCATCGCGCCGAGCCCGACGGGCCCCCTCCACATCGGCACCGCGCGCACCGCCCTGTTCAACTACCTGTTCGCGCGCCACACCGGCGGCACGTTCGTCCTCCGGCTCGAGGACACGGACGTGGCGCGGAGCACCACGGCGTTCGAGAAGGACATCCTCGACGGGCTCCACTGGCTGGGGATCACGTGGGACGAGGGCCCCGGCATCGAGGGCCGCGAGGAGACCGGGCCGTACGCCCCGTACCGCCAGATGGCGCGACTTCCCCAGTACGCGGCCGCGGCGGCGCGGCTGCTGGCAACCGACAACGCCTACCCCTGCTTCTGCACGCCCGAGGAGCTGGACGCGGACCGCAAGGCGCAGGAGGCGCAGAAGCTGCCCCCGCGCTACGTCGGGCGGTGCGCGGCGCTGACCCCGGCCGAGCGCGCCGCCAAGGAGGCCGAGGGCCGCCGCGGCGCGCTCCGGTTCCGCGTGCGCTCCGGTGTCGTCGGCTGGAACGACATCATCCGCGACCGCATCGAGATCGACACCTCCAACCTGGGCGGCGACTTCGTCATCGTCCGGGCTGACGGGACGCCGCTGTACCACTTCACGGTGGTCGTGGACGACATGGCGATGGCGATCAGCCACGTGATCCGTGGCGAGGACCACGTCAGCAACACCCCCAAGCACATCCTGCTGTTCCAGGCGCTGGGCTACGAGGTGCCCGAGTTCGGCCACCTGCCGCTCATCCTCAACCCGGACGGGACGAAGATGAGCAAGCGCAAGAGCCAGACCGCGGTCGCCGACTACATCGCGCAAGGGTTCACGCGCGAGGCGCTGGTCAACTACTTCGCCTTTCTCGGCTGGTCGCCCGGCACGGAGGAGGAGGTGTTCACCCTCGAGGAGCTCGGCGAGCGGTTCGACCTCCACAAGGTCCAGAAGGGCGGTGCCCGCTTCGATCGCGAGCGGCTCGAGTGGCTCAACGGCCAGTGGATCCGGAAGCTCGACGACGAGGAGCTCATCGCGCGGCTCCGCCCGTTCCTCGAGGCCGCGGCCGTGGCCGGCGAGATCGGGCGCCAGCCGACGGACGACGAGCTGCGAACGCTCCTGCCGATCGTGCGCGAGCGCATCCCGACCCTGGCCTCGCTGCCCGAGCTCGTGGGCTTCCTGTGGACCGACGACATCGCGGTGGACCCGGCATCGATCATCCCCAAGCGGTGGGACGCCGCCACGACGCACGACGGGCTCGCCGCCGCTCGCGAGGTGCTCGCCGCGCACGACGCCGTGACCTGGGAGGCGGACGAGCTGGAGCCGCCGCTCCGGGAGCTCGTCGAGGCCCGCGGCTGGAAGGCGGGGGACCTGTTCATGGCGATCCGGGTGGCGACGACCGGCAAGACGGCCACGCCGCCGCTGTTCGACACGCTCGTCGCCCTCGGCCGGGATCGGACCCTCGCCCGGCTCGACGCCGCGATCGCGAGCCTCTCGGCGCCCGCCGGCACCTGACCGCGGCCGCCGTGATCGAGTACCGCGCCTCGCCCGACGCGCTCGCCGGCCTGACCGAGGAGGACCTGGCCGGCGGCTTCTTCGAGGGCTGGCCCCATCCGCCGACGCCGGCGGTCCACCTCGCGCACCTCCGTGGGGCCGAGGTCGCGATCCTGGCGATCGATGCCGACACCGGCGCCGTGGTGGGGTTCGTGACCGCGCTTGGCGACGGGGTCCTGGCGGCCTTCATCCCGCTGCTCGAGGTCCTGCCCGCATACCGCGGGCGTGGCATCGGCGGCGAGCTCGTCCGCCGGGTGCTCGCCCGGCTGTCGGATCGCTACAGCGTCGACCTCGTCTGCGACCCGCACCTCGTGCCGTTCTACGAGCGGCTCGGCGGCACACGGCTGGACGGCGTCGGGTGGCGCAATCGGGCCGTGCTCGAACCGTGAACACGCTGTGAACATGGCGTTAACAGGCGAGGGCGACGATCGGCCGCGAATGGCACGCACGATCCTCGTCGTGGACGACGAGACGACCCTCCGGGAGACCCTCGTCGAAGCCCTCGAGATGGAGGGCTATCGGGCGGTCGCCGCGGCGGATGGCCGCGCCGCCCTGGAGCAGTTCCGGGCCGAGCGCCCGGACCTCGTCCTGCTCGACCTGATGCTCCCCGAGCTCTCCGGCGTCGAGGTCTGCCGCATCCTCCGTGCCGAGTCCGCCGTGCCGATCATCATGCTCACCGCGAAGGACTCCGAGGTCGACAAGGTCGTGGGCCTGGAGCTCGGTGCGGACGACTACGTCACCAAGCCGTTCTCGCTGCGCGAGCTCACGGCGCGGATCCGCGCGATCTTCCGGCGGGCCGACCAGGCCGCGGCCCCCGCGGTCGCGGGCCCGGACGCGTCGGCACCGGTCAACGTCGGGCGCGTGGAGGTGGACCTCGCGGGCCACCGGCTGCTGCGCGACGGCGAGGCCGTCCCGGTGAAGCCGAAGGCGTTCGAGCTCCTGGCGTTCCTCATGCGCCACCAGGGCCAGGTGTTCACGCGCGACCAGCTGCTGGAGCGGGTGTGGGGCTACGACTACGCGGGCGAGTCCCGGACGGTCGACGTCCACGTGCACTGGCTGCGCGGCGAGCTCGAGGAGGACCCGGCGACGCCGGTCCATCTCCAGACGGTGCGCGGCGTGGGCTACGTCCTGCGCAAGGGCTAGCGCTCCGGCGCCCGGTGCGGCACGATCCGTCGATGTCGAAGTCGTTCCATCTCCCCGACCAGGTCCAGGCGTACGTCCTCGCCCACGGCGTGCGCGAGCCGGCGATCCTCGCCCGCCTCCGCGACGAGACCGCCCGCCACCCGCGGGCCCAGATGCAGATCGCCCCCGAGCAGGGCGCCGTCCTGCGCTTCCTCGTGGAGCTGCTGAACGCCCGCCGCTGCCTCGAGATCGGGACGTTCACGGGGTACTCGTCGCTCGCGGTGGCGCTTGCGATGCCCGATGACGGCACGATCGTGTGCTGCGACGTCTCAGACGAGTACACGCAGATCGCCCGCCGCTACTGGGCCGATGCCGGCGTGGCGCACAAGATGGACCTCCGGATCGGGCCGGCGGTCGAGACGCTGGACGCGCTCCTGGCCGACGGCGCAGGGGCGTCCTTCGACCTCGCGTTCATCGACGCGGACAAGCACCGCTACCCCGACTACTGGGAGCGCTGCGTCGCGCTCGTGCGACCGGGCGGCGTCATCGCCGTGGACAACGTCCTGTGGAGCGGCGACGTCGCGGACCCGGCCGTCACGGACCGGGACACGGTCGCGCTGCGCCGGGTCAACGAGATCATCGACGGGGACGAGCGGGTGACCCCCGTGATGCTCTCGATCGCGGACGGGATGACGCTCGCGCGCAGGCGCTGATCGCCGACGAGGTCAGCCGGGGGCATCCGGGCTCGGGAAGCGGGCCTCCACGAACCGGCTCTGGCGCTCGAAGGTGCGGACCCCCAGGCCCATGAGGGCGGCGGTGGTCGCGAACCCCACCGCAAGCCCGGCGACCAGCGCGAGCCGCGAGTCGCCGCCGAGCGTCACGACGACCGCCGCCGCCAGGCCGCCGGCGATCGCGGCGTTGATCACCGAGAGCATGCCGGGCATCGTCGTGAGGCCGTGGACCACGTTGAGCTGCACGGAAGGACGCTCCGGGCGCGCGCCGTAGATGGAGAGGACGCTGCCGATGTCGTCGTGGCTGCCGGTGGAGAAGTACGGCTCGAGGGTGGGCACCATCTCCAGGTAGGCGTGGCGGATGCGGTTCATCGCCTGGAGCGCCTTCAGCTCCTCGCTGCTGGCGCCGATGAGCCGCCCGAGCGTGGCGAGCCCGACGAACAGGACCAGCGCGAGCACCGCGACCACGATGAGCGGGAAGTCCGCGCCGCCCCCGCCACCACCCTGGTACACGAACCCGAGCGCCACCAGCGAGGCCGACAGGAGCGTCAGGAACATGCTCCCGCGGGAGAAGAACTCGTTGTACACGAGCGACCTCGCCGTGAGCAGGCTCCAGTGCTCTGTGCTCAGGATCTGGAGCGCCCGGGGATCCGCCAGGTGCGGGGGTCCGGGCGGCGTAGCCTCGTCCATGTGCGTCTCCGCGCTCGTCAGCCGGCGGGACGGCCGGCGCGCGGGACGATCATGCACCGCCGCGCGACGGCGCGTGCGTCTGCGGGCGTCAGGCCTTGGTGAGGATCCGCTCGATGACCTCGGCCGCGTCCTCGGCCGCGTCGATCGTCTCCTCGAGCGAGGAGTAGAGCTCGCGCAGCTTGATGACCTCCAGCGCGTCGTGCCCGCCGCGGAACAACCGGCCGATGGCGGCGCGTGAGAGGCCGTCCGCCTTGTGCTCGATCTCGTGGATCTGCTGGAGGTGCGCCCCGACGTCGCGCTTGTGCTCCATCTTCGTCAGCGCCTCGAGCAGCTGGACCGCCTGCCCGGCGAGCAGCCCGACGAGCTGCTTGACGTCCTCGTCCGGCGCCTCGATGCCGTAGATGAGGAACGTCTCCGCTGTCGCCTGGATCCCGTCCACGACGTCGTCGAGGTGGACGACGAGCTCGTGGATGTCCTCGCGGTCGAACGGGGTGATGAAGCTCTTCTGGAGGCGGGCGGCCACCTCGTCGTCGATCTGGTCGCCACGCTTCTCGAGGACCTGGATCTCCGCGACCCGCTCCTCGAGCCGGTCGTAGCTGTTGACCATGGCCTCGAGCTTGCGGGCGGCCTCGAGCAGGTTCTCGCCGTCCCGGATGAACAGGTCGTAGAACTTCTCATCTTTGGGGATCAGGCGGACCATCGATGGCCTCCGGGCTGCAGGGTTCGGCGGGTGGGGCGCTCAATGGACGCCGAGCGCGTTGAGGACATACCACGTGAGGGCGCCGACGATGCCGGCGGCGGGGATCGTGAGGATCCACGCCACGAGGATCCTGCGCGCGACGCCCCACTTGACGCCCTTGATCCCGCGACTCGTCCCGACGCCCATGATGGCGCTCGAGATGACGTGGGTCGTGGACACCGGCATCCCGAAGTGGGCGGCCGTGTAGATGATCGTCGCGGCGGTGGTCTCGGCGGCGAACCCGTGGATGGGCTCGAGCTCCGTCACCCTGTGGCCCATCGTCTGCATGATCCGCCAGCCGCCGATGGCCGTCCCCAGCGAGATCGCCGTCGCCGACACGACGATGACCCAGAACGGGACCTCCACGGTGGGGATCACGCCGGCCGTGTACAGCGCGAGCGTGATGATGCCCATGGTCTTCTGCGCGTCGTTCGAGCCGTGGGCGAAGGCCATGAACCCGGCCGAGAAGACCTGGAGCCGGCGGAACAGGTTGGACAGGAAGCGACGGTCCGGGCCGTCCGGGCGCCGCGTGGCCGCGTAGACCAGCCAGCCGAGGAACACGATCAGCGCGAGGGCGCCGATGAAGCCCAGGATCGGCGAGGTGACGAGCGGGATCAGGACCTTGTTCACGAGCCCCTCGACCTTGATCGCGCCCGTGCCCACGGCGGCGATCGTGGCGCCCAGGAGGCCGCCGATGAGGGCGTGGCTGGAGGAGCTGGGGAGGCCGAGCCACCAGGTGATGAGGTTCCACACGATCGCGCCGATGAGCGCGGCCATCACGACGGCGGCGGTGGTCGTCGTCTCGTCCACGAGCCCCGCGCCGATCGTCTTCGCGACCGCCGTCCCGGCGAACGCGCCGATGAAGTTGAAGGCAGCCGCCATCAGCAGGGCGTGCTGGGGTCGGAGGGCCCTCGTGGCGACGGACGTCGCGATGGCGTTCGCCGTGTCGTGGAAGCCGTTGATGTAATCGAACGCGATCGCGAGCGCGATCGTGACGACCAGTGTCAACGTGACGTTTTCGATCGGAGGGCTCCTCGGGGCCTGCGCAGGGTGGGCGTTGACCGGCGCAGCGCCCAGCATATCCAAAGGTCGCGTGATCATGGCCGGTCCGCTTGGCCCGCCCGACCGATCAATTCGGCAGGGACACCCCCGCGGATGTCCACGAGGCGCCGCCGCCGGTATCCTTCGCGCCATGCGCCTGAGCCACCTGTTCTTCACCACCCTCCGCGACGACCCCGCCGAGGCGGAGATGCCGTCCCATCGGCTGCTGCTGCGGGCGGGCTACGTGCGCCAGCTGGGCGCCGGCATCTACTCGCTCCTGCCGCTCGGGTTCCGCGTGAACAAGCGCGTGGAGCAGGTGATCCGCGAGGAGCTCGACGCGATCGGCGGCCAGGAGATGGAGATGCCGGTCGTCCACCCCGCCGACCTGTGGCGGGAGTCCGGCCGGTACGACGCCATCGGGCCCGAGATGGCGCGCTTCAAGGACCGCGGCGACCGGGACATGGTGCTCGCGATGACGCACGAGGAGGTCGTCGCCGACCTGCTGCGCGACATCGTGCGCAGCTACCGCCAGCTGCCGTTCATCGTCTACCACTTCCAGACGAAGTTCCGTGACGAGCCCCGCTCGCGGGGCGGCCTCGTGCGCGTGCGCGAGTTCGTCATGAAGGACTCCTACAGCTGCGACCGCGACGAGGCGGGCCTCGACGTCGCCTACTGGGCGCACCATCGCGCGTACACCCGGATCTTCGAGCGCCTGGGGCTCGACACGGTGGCCGTGAGCTCCGACGTCGGGATGATGGGCGGGTCGCTCGCCCACGAGTTCATGTTCCTCAACCCCGCCGGCGAGGACGTCCTCGTCCTGTGCGAGGCGTGCGGGTATGCCGCGAACCGCCAGGTCGCCCCGACCGTGGCCCCCGAGCCCGCCGCCGAGGACCTGCTCGAGGTCGAGGAGGTCGAGACCCCGGACACCACGACCATCGACGCGCTGGCGACCTTCCTCGGGGTCCCGGCGAGCCGGACCGCCAAGGCGACGTTCTTCGTCACCGGCGACGGGCGGTTCGTGGTGGCCATCGTCCGCGGCGACTACGACGTGAACGAGACGAAGCTGGTCAACGCGATCGAGGCGACGGGCGGCATCCGGCCGGCCACGGTCGAGGAGATCACGCAGCGTGGCATGGTGCCCGGCTACGGGTCGCCCATCGGTGCCCGCGATGCCGTGGTCGTGGTGGACGAGCTCGCCGCGCGCAGCCCCAACCTCGTCGCCGGCGCGAACCGCACCGGCTGGCACCTGCGCAACGTCAACGTGCCCCGCGACTTCACACCCGACGTCATCACCGACATCGCGAACGTCCGCGAGGGCGATGCGTGCCCCAGCTGCGGCAGCCCCGTGATCCTGCGCAACGGCATCGAGGTCGGCAACATCTTCAAGCTCGGGACGAAGTACACGGCCGCGCTCGGTGCCGAGTACCTGGGCGAGGACGGCGAGCGGCACCCCATCGTGATGGGCTCGTACGGCATCGGCCTCGGCCGCAACGTCGCCTGCATCGTCGAGGCGCACCACGACGACAAGGGGATCAAGTGGCCCGAGGAGGTGGCGCCGTACAGGGCGCACCTCGTCGCGCTCGGCGCGAACAAGAACCCCGAGGTCACGACGATCGCCGAGCGGCTCCACGACCTCGCGAAGGCCGCCGGGCCGCAGCACGAGATCCTGTACGACGACCGCGACGAGTCCCCGGGCGTGAAGTTCGCGGACGCGGACATGCTGGGCATGCCGTGGATCCTCACCGTGAGCCCGCGGTCGCTCGAGGCCGGCGGCATCGAGGTGAAGGAGCGCGAGACCGGCGAGAAGACCGTCCGCCCCATCGCGGAGATCGAGGCGTTCCTGGAGGGTCGGGCGTCGCTGGGCGCCTAGCCCGGTCGCCCGGAGCTCGTGGCCGGCGGCCTCCTCCCGGACGATGACCTCTATGCCCGGCTGGAGGTCGCTGTCGACGCGTCCCCGGAGGCGATCGAGGTCGCCTGGCGGGCGCTGCTCCGGCAGCACCACCCCGACGTCGCGGGCAGTCATCCCGCGGCGCTCGAGCGCGCCAAGCGGATCAACGTCGCCCACGACTGGCTGAGCGACCCGGGGCTCCGTGCGCGCTACGACGCCGAGCGGCTGGGCCTCGGGCCGATCGCCCGCGGCGGTGCGCGCCGACCGGGCTACCGGCCCAGGGTCGCGCGTCACCCGTGGGCGCACCAGCCGGGGTCACGGGCGACCTCGGCCCGCCCGTCCACCCGGCCGGACCTCGTCCGCGGCGATCCGGCTGAGCGGCTCGCCCGGTTCCTCGCGCGCGTGGAGCGGCTCACCCCCGACGAGCTGGACCGGCTCGCCGCCGCGGAGCCGCCGCCGATCGCGTTCCTCGCCACGGTCAGGCGGTTCCTCTCGCCCGAGGCGATGCAGGCGTTCGCGGACGCGGAGGCCGAGCTCGTCCGCCGGGTGCCGCCCGACCGCTGGGCGGAGGTCGGCCTGCGCGAGGGCCTCCTGGGCGTCGCGGCCGAGCTCGTCCTCGCCCCGTCGCTGGACGACCTCCTGGCCGAGCCGTTCCGCGGCCGCGCTCGCGAGCGGCTCCTGCGCGCGTGGGAGGCGAGCCTGGACCAGCCTCGCCATGGCCCGAACGGCGCCGGCGTGGAGGCCGTCCGCGCCCGCGTCGCCCGGCTCACCCGGGAGGAGCTCGCCGCGTTCCTGCGCGGCTCGCAGGGGATCGACGGTGCGGACCGGCCGTGGCCGGAGGCGCTCGACCGGGAGGAGGACGAGGCGCTGCGCATCTCGGCCCTGCTCGCGGAACGCGACGTCGCGGCGGCGATCGCCGTCGCGGGCCTCGCACCCGGCACGGCGACCCGTGCCCGCCGCCTCGCCGCCCGGCTTGGGCACGTGACGGCACTCCGGCACGCGTTCCCTCCGGCCGTCTACGCGGGACTGGTCGCCCCGTTCACCGCCGCCACCAGCGCCCGGGCCCGCGGCGCCGCCGGTCCCGAGGTCCACCGGGCCCGGTGACCCGGTGGGGTCGGCCCGTTTACGTGGATATGCGATCCTCGGCACATGGAGACGGCGCTCGTCATCGGGTTCGTCGGGGCCGTGGCGGCGCTCGTCGCGGCGCTGGTCGTGATGCGCCGGCGCGCGGACCAGGTCGAGGCGCTGGAGGACCGGTTGCGCGCGGCCAGCGAGCCGGACGTCGACCACCGGCCGACGCTCCCGGGCGACGACGTCGACGACCTGCTCCCGGTGGGCGTGCTCCGGTTCGACCCGGCCGGCCGCATCGTCGCCGCGAACGCGCGCGCCCACGCGCTGCTCGACGTGGTGCCCGGCCGGCTCCTGGGACGCTCGATCATGGAGACGTTCCTCGATGCGCGGGTCGAGGGTGCCCTCGCGAGCCTGGCGGCCGGCGCCTCGGCCGTCACGGAGATCCGGGCGCGTGACGGCGACCAGCGGACGGTCCTCGTCCGCGCGCGGCGCGCACCCGGCGGCGCGCTGGACGTGGTCCTCGAGGACGTGACCGAGCTGCGGCGCCTCCAGCAGATCCGCACCGAGTTCATCGACAACCTGAGCCACGAGCTGCGGACCCCGCTGTCCACCGTGAGCCTGCTCGCGGAGACGCTGGCGCGGGACGCCGAGCGCGCCGACGTGCCGGCGCGGATGCGGGAGCGGATCGCGAAGGTGGAGGTCGAGACCGGGCACCTCGTCCAGATGGTCAACGAGCTCCTGGACCTCGCCCGGATCGAGGGCGGGTCGCAGCTCCGGCTCGAGGACGAGGTGGACCTCGGCCGGCTGGCCGAGTCGTCCGCGGAGCGGCTGCGGCTGTTCGCGGACCGCCAGGGTGTGACGATCGCGGTCGAGCTGGAGCCCGACCTCCCGCTCGTCCGCGGCGACGAGGCGCGGCTGGGCCAGGTGTTCGTGAACCTCGTCCACAACGCGGTCAAGTTCAGCCCCGACGGCGGCGAGGTGCGGATCGGCGTCCGGCAGGAGGGCGACGAGGTCGTCGTCTCGGTCCGTGACCACGGCATCGGCATCGCCAAGGCTGACCGCACGCGCGTCTTCGAGCGGTTCTACAAGACGGACCGCGCGCGCGTCCGGGGCGGAGGCACGGGCCTGGGCCTGTCCATCGCCCGTCACGTCGTCCGCGGCCATGGCGGCCGCATCGGCGTCGAGTCCGAGGAGGGGGAGGGCTCGACGTTCACGTTCACGATCCCGCTGCGTGCACCCGAGGGCGTGCCGGGGACCGCGCCCGAGCCCACGACCGCCGCCTGATCCACGACCGCCCGGAGACACCCCTGCCCATGCCCCGCCTCCTCGTCGCGACGCTCAACATCCTCAACCTCGCCGACCGCTGGGACGAGCGCCTCCCGCTCCTGCTCTCGGACATGGCCGCGCTCCAGCCCGACCTCATCGGGCTGCAGGAGGTCGTCTACCCGCTGCAGCAGGATCGGCTCCTGGGAGCGGCCGGCGGGGCGCGCTACGAGGCGATCCGCGGCTGGGCCGGGCGGCCGGAGTACGGGAACAGCCTCCTCGTGAAGGCGCCGCTCGCCGCGTCTGCCCCGGACCGGCTGGACCTCGGGTCGGCGCGGGCAGCCCACCGGGTGCTCGTCGAGCTTCCAGGCGGCACCCGGCTCGTGTTCGCGGTCACCCACCTCCACCATGTCCCGGCGGACGCCGGGGTCCGCGCCGCGCAGGTCGATGCGCTCCTCGGGTGGCTCGACGGGTCACCGGCCCACGATGCGCTCATCGTCGTGGGTGACTTCAACGCCGCGCCGGAGGAGGCGGGCGCCGTGCGGATGCGCGAGGCCGGGTTCCGGTCCGCGTACGCCGAGGCGAACGGGGGCGACCCGGCCGTGACCTGGCCGTCGGGGCTCCAGGCGCCGGCGATGGACACGGACGGCGACCCGGCCTGTCTCGATTACATCTGGGTGCGGGGCGCCGTGGACGTCGAGGACGCCCGGCTGTTCGCGGATCGGCCGGCCGTGGGGGACCCGACCCTCTACCCGTCGGACCACGTCGGCGTCGCGGCCCACGTGCGGCTCGGCGGCTGAGCGTGGCGGGCGCGATGCTCCGTCTCGCGCACCGCGGGGACTGGCGTCACGAGCCGGAGAACTCGCTCGGTGCCTTCGTCGCCGCGATGGCGCTCGCCGGCTGCGACGGCGTGGAGCTCGACGTCCGCCTCAGCGGGGAGGGGACGCCGGTCGTCCTCCACGACGAGACGCTCGCCCGCGTGCAGCGGCTGCCGGGCCGGGTCGCGGACCTCCCGGACGCGGACCTCGATGCCGCGGGCATCCCGACGCTGGCGGCGGTGCTCGCGGCCCTCCCGCGGGCCGCCTTCCTCGATGTCGAGCTCAAGGGCGACGACCACGGCGCGGCGACGGCCGCCGTCCTCCGCTCCGCACGGGGCGACGCGCCCGCGCGCGCGATCGTCTCGTCGTTCGACCCGGCGAGCCTCGTCGCCATGCGCGAGGCCCTCCCCGGCTGGCCGCGCTGGCTCAACGCGGAGGAGCTGGCCCCGGCGACGCTGTCGCTCGCGCTCGAGCTCGGCTGCGTGGCGGTGTCGGCGGGCTGGCGCGCGATCACCCCGGCCGCGATCCGGACGGCGAACGCGGCGGGTCTCGCGGTGGCGGCGTGGACCATCCGGCGGCGTCCGACGGCGGACCGCATGGAGCGCCTCGGCGTCATCGCGTGCTGCGTCGAGGGCGCGGCGCTCGACGCGGGGCCGGGCGGCCCGGTTCGGGCGTCCCGGCGCTAGGTCGCGGGCGACGCGGCGACGTCGCCGGCCCGCTCCGGCGCCGGCGTCGTGGCCGGTGCCGGCGTCACGTGCCGCACGACGCCGTCCCCGGCCGGGGCGCTGTCGCCGACGATCAGCTCGACCGGGAGCTGCAGGGCGTGCGGCTCGTACGCACCCGCCTCCGCGTCCACGGCGCGCACCAGCTCCCGCACGGCCAGCTTGCCGAGCTCGGCGAGCGGCTGGCGGATCGTCGTGAGCGAGGGCGTGAACTGGGCGGTCTCGGGGAGGCCGTCGAAGCCCACGACCGCGAGCTGCTCCGGGATCCGGACGCCCCGCGCGTTGGCGACGTGGAGGACCCCCAGCGCGATCTGGTCGCTCGCGGCGAACAGCCCGTCGATGTCCGGGTGCTCGTCGAGCAGCTGGGCGAAGGCGGCCGCACCGCCCGCGGACGACCAGGGGGACACCGCCAGCGGCCCCGGCTCGAGCCCGGCGTCGCGGAGCGCCGCGAGCCAGCCGTCACGGCGGTCGCGCGCCTCGCGCCACTCGAGGGGCCCCGCGAGGTGCGCGATCCTCGTGCGTCCGAAGGCCAGCAGGTGCTGCACGGCCTGGCGCGCCGCCGCCTCGTTGTCGATGCCGATCGTGGTGTACGCGGGCGTGGGCTCGGCCTTGAGGAACACGACGGGCGGGCAGCCGGGTGGCAGCTGCTCCATGACGTGGCGGATGTTGGCGCCCATCTGCGGCGGGGCGAAGATGATCCCCTCCACGCGGTGCGACAGCAGCAGCTCCAGGACCGGGACGATGTCCGGGACGTCGAAGCTCGCGAGCTCCTTGAGGATGATCGAGTAGCCCGAGGCCTCTGCCTCCTCGGTCACGCCGTTGACGGTCTGCGCGACGCCGAAGTACTTCAGGCCCGCGGCGATGACGCCGATCATCTGGCTCCGGCGCTGGACGAGGCTGCGGGCCACGGCGCTGGGCTGGAAGCCGTGCTCGGCGATCGCGGCCTCCACCGCGGCGCGCGTCTCGGGGGACACGTCCGGGCGCTTGTTGATCACGCGCGAGACGGTCTGCACCGACACGCCCGTCATCCGGGCGATCTCCTTGATGGTCACCCTGTGCTGACGCGGCACGCTCGTGGTTTCCTCGGAGCTTCGACGACCCTTGTCCGGGTGGTCCCGGCTGGATTCGATATGGTAGCGTGAACGGTAACGGGAACGATAACGGTCCCGCTGGCGCCCATCATGATGATCCCACGTGACGGCCGTGTCCCGTCGGCCGTCCGGACCAGTCTTCCCCGCGCGTGAGCATCGGCAGGAGAGGAGCCTTGAGCAGGTACGCGATCGGCGTCGACTTCGGCAGCGAGTCCGGGCGCGCCATCCTCGTCGACACGGCAGACGGCAGGGAGCTCGCGACGGCGGTCTACCCCTACAGCAACGGCGTGATCGACAAGCGGCTGCCGCTGCCGGATCGGGACGTGAAGCTCCCGCCCGACTGGGCCCTCCAGGATCCCGAGGACTACCTGCGGGTGTTCCAGGTGACGATCCCCGCGGTGCTTCGCGACAGCGGCGTCGATCCCGCGGACGTCATCGGCCTCGGTATCGACTTCACCGCCTGCACGATGCTCCCGGCCAAGGCCGACGGCACCCCGCTGGCGGTCATCCCGGAGCTCCGCGCGAACCCCCATGCCTGGGTCAAGCTCTGGAAGCACCACGCGGCGCAGCCCGAGGCCGACCGCATCAACGCGACGGCCGCACGGATGGGCGAGGACTGGCTGCCCAGGTACGGCGGCAAGATCAGCTCGGAGTGGTTCTTCAGCAAGGCGCTCCAGATCCTCGACGAGGCGCCCGACGTGTATGCCCAGGCGGACCGGCTCATCGAGGCCGCCGACTGGGTCGTGTGGCGCCTGACCGGTGTCGAGACCCGCAACCCGACCACCGCCGGGTACAAGGCGATGTGGTCCAAGCGCGAGGGGTTCCCGGACCGCGAGTACTTCGCGGCGCTGGACCCGCGGCTCGCCGATGTCGTGGACACGAAGATGACCCGCGACATCGCGGTGATGGGGGAGCGTGCCGGCGGGCTCACCGACGAGGCGGCCGGCTGGACCGGCCTCCGCCCCGGGACGGCCGTCGCGGTCGCGAACGTCGATGCCCACGTCGCCGTTCCCGCGTCCACCGTCACCGAGCCCGGCCGGATGGTCGCCATCATGGGCACCAGCACCTGTCACATGGTGCTCGCGCCGGACGAACACCTCGTCCCGGGCATCTGCGGCTACGTCGAGGACGGGATCCTCCCCGGCTTCTTCGGCTACGAGGCGGGCCAGAGCTGCGTCGGCGACCACTTCGCGTGGTTCGTGGAGCACGCGGTCCCCGGGCGATACCTCGCCGAGGCGCGTGACCGCGGCATCGACATCCACGTCCTGCTCCAGGAGTACGCGGCGGCGCTCAAGCCGGGCGAGTCCGGGCTCCTCGCGCTGGACTGGTGGAACGGCAACCGGTCCGTGCTCGTGGACGCGGAGCTCGGCGGGCTGCTCGTGGGCGCGACGCTGGCGACCACGGCGCCCGAGATCTACCGGGCGCTCGTCGAGGCGACCGCGTACGGCACGCGCGTGATCATCGAGGCGCTGGAGACGAACGGCGTCCCGGTGAACGAGGTCATCGCCGCCGGCGGGCTCGCGGAGAAGAGCCCCCTGATCATGCAGATCTACGCGGACGTGACGGGCAAGCCCTACCGGCTGTCGGGCTCGAGCCAGACGCCCGCGCTCGGCTCCGCGATGTTCGGCGCCGTGGCCGCGGGCCCCGATGCCGGCGGCTTCGCCACGATCGGCGACGCCAGCCGCGCGATGGCCCGGCTCAAGGAGCACGTCTACGAGCCCAACCCGGCGGCCCGCGCCGTGTACGACGTCCTGTACCGGGAGTACGTCCGCCTCCACGACTACTTCGGGCGCGGCGAGAACAACGTGATGAAGACCCTGCGCGGCCTGCGGGCGAACGCCAGGGGCGAGGGCGCCTGATGCTGCTGGAGCGGATCCGCCACGAGCTCGTGGACCTCCACGCGCTGCTGCCCAGGTACGGGCTGGTCGTGTGGACAGGCGGCAACGTCA
>JAICUV010000124.1 GCA_025935655.1 Chloroflexota bacterium
GCCATCCCGGCGTCGAGATAGGACTGCCGCGCCCTGCAGGCAGTCTCCTCGATCACCGGCACATCGTCGATCGCGAGCGCGGATTCGCAGTAGCCCGCGAACAGGTCGGCGGTCTCGGCCGCGGAGAGGCCCTCGGGGATGTTGGCCGCCGCGCGGGCGTACAGCTCGAACGCCTCGCGGCGGCTCGAGACGGCGCTCGCGGCCTTCGCCCCCGCCAGCGCCGCCCGATAGGCCTCCTCGCGCCTGCCGGCCCGCTCGAAGTGGACGGACGCATGGATCGTCGAACCGTCGGCGAGGAGCTGGCCGAACTCCCCGGCCCGCGCGTGGAGCCGGCGAAGCTCCGACGGCGGGACGGTGCCGTACAGCGCGTCGCGCAGGAGGGCGTGCCGGAAGTCGTAGAAGCCGCGATCGAGGAAGTCGAACGGGAACAGGAACGCCTGGTCGACGAGCTCCGAGAGCGGGCCGTCCAATTCGGCGATCTGCCGGTCCATGCACCCCGCGAGGACCTCGGGCGTGAAGCAGCGCCCGATCACCGCGCCCGCCCGGGCGACGTCCCGCGCCTCCGGTGAGAGCCGCGCGACGCGCGCCAGGACGGCGTCCTCGATCGTGTCCGGCACGTGCGCGTCGCGGATCGCCCGCCCGTCGACCCGGGCCCGGTCGTCCAGCGCCGCGAGCAACTCCTCCACGTGGAGCGGGATGCCGTCCGTGCGCTCGTAGACGGCGTTGACGACCTCGCGCGGTGCCGGCAGGCCGGTCGCGAGGATCAGCGTCACCACGAGCGCGGTCTCCTCGCGGGTGAGCGGCCGGAGCCGGGCCTCCTCGGCCAGCCGCTGGCTGAGCAGCCGCGAGCGCCACTCGCGGTGGAGGGACGCCGTCGGCAGCTCGTCGAGGCGGTACGCGCCCACGACCAGCAACTGGCGCGATCGACCCAGCCTGGCCAGCTCCGCGATGACCTCGAGGCTCAGCTCGTCGGCCCACTGGAGGTCGTCGAACGCGAGCACGGTCGGACGGTCGATGTCGCGGATGAGGCGGTCCGCGACGTCATGCACGACGACCTGCCGCGAGCCCAGGTTGTCGCCGCCGCGCAGCCGCTGCGACTCCTCGATCTCGGTGCCCAGCGACCCGAACGTCTGGATGCCGCGCATCGTGCGGGCCAGGTCGAGGATGGACGCGAGCGGGATCTGGCGGTCGTGCGGGCTGAGGTCACCCTGCGCGATGCGGAACCCCGCGGCCTCCGCCTTGCGATGGATCGCCCCCATCATCCGCGACTTGCCGATGCCGGCCTCGCCCGCGAGCAGCAGCAGGTGGCCGTGGCCACCGGCGGCCTCCGCCAACCGGCGCTCCGCGAGCGTGAGGAGCTCGTCGCGACCGACGAGCAGCGGGCTGAGGACAGGGCGGACCAGGGTCATATCGCTCTGACCTCCACCACGATCGGCTGGGCGGCATGGGGTCCGACGAGGAGCGGACTCTGCACGGGACGCACCGAGGTCATGGTCGCGCGAGTGTACGACCCCCCGGCAACGTGGCCATCGGTCAATCTCCCGACATGCCGTCCGGGGCGCGCCGCGACGTCCGCGGCGCCGGTGCCGGGCTAGAGCTCGAGCGTCGTCGCGACGGCGACGTCCCGCCCCAGCCGGAGGTCGGGTCGCAGCGGCCGGTCGAGGATCAGCTCGAACCGCGCGGAGACGCGGCCGTGTGGCAGGTCGACGGTCGGCGGGACGTCGGCGTCCAGCACGCCCCGGAGGGCGAACGCCTGGCCGTCCGCGATCGACATCGCGCCGGCGATCGTCTCGGACCACGCGGTGAGCGTCTGCTTGAGGCCGCCGCCCACCGTGGCCTCCACGCGGACCTTGAGCTCGGCCCGGATCGACCGCACCGAGACCGGTGACGCCGTATGCAGGGTGACCCGGCCCGTGAATGCGCTCCCCGCGGCGAGCGGGACGGGGTCGAGCTCCGCGGAGCCGGCGAGATCGCCGTCCTCGTCGCCGCTCGCCGATTCGTAGAGCGCGAACGCCGCCACGGGGACCACCCCGGCCCGGAGCAGGGCGACGGGCTGGTGGACCCGGACCGGGACCTCGATCCCGGCGTCGAACCCGCCCTCGCGGTCCAGCTTCACCTCGACCGTCCAGTCGACGCCCGCGTCCTCGGCCAGGACGGTCGGCGGGCCCAGCGGCGGGCCCGGCAGCTCGAACGGGAGCTCGCGGGTCTCCCCGGCGGCGAGCGCCACCGGGCCCGTGAGCCTGACCGGGAGGGCCGGCAGGTCCTCGCGTCCGGTGTGGACCGTCGTCGTGGTCGTCTTGCCGTTGGAGGTCGTGACCTCGTAGCGCCAGTGCTCGACGCCCCGGAGGGTGACGATCAGCCCGCGGGCATCGACGGGCTTCCTCGCGGTCGCCCGCAGGACGCCGCCCACGAGGCGCCCGGGCAACAGGTCGTCCCGGTCGAGCGTGAGGGTCCAGTCCACGCCCCCGTTCGAGCCCGTCCACGTCCTCGTCATCGATCGTCCTCCCCCGGGCCCGGCGTCGGCCGCCGGTCCCGTCGAGCGTACTCCGCCCGATCGCAGCGGTACCATCGCCGCAACCCAGGAGGCCCGATGCTCACGCTCGACACGATCCGCGAAGCGCCGAAGGCGCTGCTCCACGACCACCTCGACGGCGGGCTGCGACCGGCGACGGTCATCGACCTCGCGCGGGAGTACGGCTACCGCGACCTGCCGACCGAGGACGTGGACGAGCTGTCGGCGTGGTTCCGGCGCGGGGCTGACCGCAAGAGCCTGGAGCTCTATCTCGAGACGTTCCAGCACACCTACGGCGTCATGCAGCACTACGACGCGATCGTGCGTGTCGCGGCCGAGTGCGCCGAGGACCTGGCGGCGGACGGCGTCGTCTACGCCGAGGTGCGCTACGCCCCCGAGCTGTCGGTCGAGCAGGGGCTCACGCTGGACGAGGTCGTGAGGGCGAACCTCGAAGGCTTCCGGATCGGCGCGCAGCGGGCCGCGGCCACCGGGCACCCGATCGTGATCCGGGCGCTGGTGACGGCGATGCGCCAGGCCGCCCGGTCGAAGGAGATCGCCGAGCTCGCCGTCCGCTGGCGCGACGAGGGCGTCGTGGGCTTCGACATCGCCGGCCCCGAGGCGGGCTACCGCCCGACGCGCCACCTCGACGCGTTCGAACACATCCGCCACGAGAACTTCCACATCACGATCCACGCGGGCGAGTCGTTCGGGCTGCCGAGCATCTGGGAGGCGCTCCAGATCTGCGGCGCCGAGCGCCTCGGTCACGGGGTGCGGATCGTGGACGACATCACCGTGCGCGAGGATGGCTCGGTGCACCTGGGCAGGCTCGCGGCGTTCGTGCGCGACTCCCGGATCCCCCTGGAGCTGTGTCCCACGTCGAACGTCCACACCGGCGGGGCGGCATCGATCGCCGAGCACCCGATCGACCTCCTCCGGCGGCTCCGGTTCCGGGTGACCGTAAACACGGACAACCGCCTCATGAGCGGCGTCTCGGTGTCGTCCGAGTTCAAGGCGCTCGACGAGGCCTTCGGCATCGGCCTCGGCGAGATGGAGTGGATGACGATCAACGGGCTCAAGAGCGCGTTCGTCCCGTTCGACGAGCGCCTGCGCCTGATCAACGAGGTCGTGAAGCCGGGCTACGCGCGGCTGCGCGCCCGCGACGCGGCGGTCGCGGTGAACGCGTAGCCGACCGTCAGTCGAGGCGTCGGGGCGCCATCGAGACCGGGGGAATCGCGCCATGCACAGGCTCATCGTGGTCGTCGCGGCGGTCGGGGTCATCGGCGGTACGCTCGTCCTGGGGTTCGCGCTCGCCGCTGCGGGTCCGGGCGCCTGCCCGACGGCCCTGATGCAGGGGAGGCTCGTGGAGCGAGAGGGCACGCTCGCCGTGGAGTCGATCCCGGGCGGGGCGGTGGTCCAGGTGGCGTGGCCGTTCGGTTACGGGGTCGAGCGCCGCGACGGCGCGCTCACGCTCACGCGCGTGTTCCTGCCGGTCGCGACTGCGGGCGACGAGGTCTCACTCGGCGGCGGGGATGACGGCCGACGGTTCGTGGGCTGTGGCCCCGTCGTCCTCGGCCTGACGTTCCCGCCCGCCCCGTCGCCCGAGTCCGTTGTGCCGGCGACGCTGACGGTCGCCGGGACGGCCTTCGATCCGTGCATCCCGCCGCCGTCGGGTTGCGGCTACTGGGTCACCGTCGCGTCGGATGCAGGCACGCACCGCGCACCGCTCCAGCACCACCGCAGCGACGCGAGTGCCGCCAACGGCGATCCGGCGCCGCTCACGCTGGGGGAGGGCCTGCCGGCGAGCCTCACCCCCGGCGTCTACGAGCTCGGCTTCGAGGTCGGCGAGTACTCGCGCGCCGACCCTGTCGGCGCGAGCCCGCGAACCGGGATCGCATGCCACGACCGCGTCGACGTGTCCGAGTCGACGGCCCGCGTCAGCGTGACCGTGACGTACAGGGGCTCGCTGTGCACCGTCGAGGTGACGTACCTCGACGCGATGCACTGAACGGGACGCGTGCCGCGTGCGTGTCAGCTCACCGGGATGAGGATCTCCGTCCGCCAGGTGGAGGGATCCGGCTCGGCGGAGGGATCGCTCCAGTACACCTCCCACATCGGGCCGGTGGGCGCGTGGCCCAGCTCGCCGATCCGCTGCATCGCCTGCCCGTAGGTGGCCGCGATCGTCTCGTAGGGCCCCACGTGGATGATCGACGCCACGGTGCCACCCGGGAGCCGCCCGGACTCCACGCGCCCCAGGTGCGGCATCGGCCGCGTGACCGGTATGCCGACCTCGGCGACGAGGCGTGGGCCGCCCCAGCTCAGGTAGCGCACGAACGGCGGCCCCGCCCAGGCGACGGCAGCCTCGCGACCCGCATCGGCGATCTCCCGCAGGGCCACGCCGATCGCGTCCTTCAGCTCCGCCTGGGCGATCTCCACGCGGACGATCGCCGCATCCCGCTCGTGGAGCGTGCGCAGCTCCACCACGCCCGCCTCCCGCGTGAATGCCGTCGTGGGCTCGCCATCGATCTCGTGCAGCGTCTCGGTCATCGGATGCCTCCTGCCCACAGGCTGCACCGGCGTGCGGGCGACGGGCAGTGGCGAGCGGCGCGTGGTCCCGGGCGGATCGGCCCGCCAGGCGTTCCCCGGCCACGCCGCTACGAGCTCCGATGCAGCTGGGACTCGGATCGCGCGACGTCCCGCACGATCGCGTGCGCAGACCCCGGGTTTCGCGATGCCGGCAGGCACGGACAGCCCGGCTGTGAGTCCCTGGTGCATACGCGCCGGCCGAGGCCGGCGCCCGACCACCGGCGCGCTAGACGGCCGGCAGCGCGACCATGAACCGCGAGCCGCCGTAGCCGTTCTTCTCGATCCAGACCCGGCCGCCCATCGCCTCCATGAGCCGACGCGCGGCGAACAGCCCGATCCCCGATCCGCGCGATCGCGCGCGGTCGACGCGCACGTACGGCTGGAACACCGCCTCCCAGTCCTCGATCGGGACGCCGGGGCCGTCGTCGGTGATGTAGACCTGGATCTCCTCGGCGGTCCGCCACACCCCGATCGACACCGCCTGCTCGGGCGGCGCGTACTTCGCCTCGTTGTCGAGGAGGTGCTCCAGCACCTGGCGGAATCGTGGCTCGTCGCCGCGCGCGACCATCGCGTACGGGGGCGCATCCCACCGGACCGAGCGCGTCCGCAGCAGCAGCGCGAGCGTGCCCACGGTGTTCGTGATGGAGCCGACGACGTCGAACGGGTCCTGGCGCAGCCCGGTGAGGCCCTCGCCCCGCACGGAGGCGAGGATCGAGTCCACGAGCCGGTCGAGTCGGGTCACCTGGTCGGTGGCGCCCGCGCGCCAGTTCTCCACGGCGTCGACGGCCGGGCCCTCCTGGTTCGCGGCCGCCGCGTCGGCGAGGAGGTCCACGTACGCGCGCACGACCGCCAGCGGCGTCCGCAGCTCGTGGGTCACGACGGCCAGCAGCTCCGCCCGGGCGGCGTCGAGCTGCGACAGCCGGTCAAGCTGGGCCTCCGCCTCGGCCTGCATCCGGCCCTTCTCGACGATGCCCGCGAGCAGCGCCTCGATCGTCGACAGGAACTCCACGTCCTCGCGGGAGAAGGCGCGTGTCTCCACCGTCTGGACGTTGAGCACGCCCACGACCGCCTCGTTCCAGATGAGCGGCACGGAGAGCATCGCGTGGAGCCCGTGGATGTCGAACCCGCGGACCCACGAGAAGCGCGGGTCCACCGTGACGTCCGGCGACTCCACCGGCGCGCGCCCGGCGGCCGCCCGACCGGTGATGCCCTCGCCGAGCGCGAGGCTGACCCGGCCCACCTGCTCCACGTCCAGCCCGTTGGTCGCGGCCAGCGTCAGCCGCTCGCCGTCGCGGTTGAGCAGGTAGAACGAGCAGACCTCGACGCCGAGGGCGAGCGTCGTGCGGTCGACGAGCGTGCGCATGAGCTCGTCCCAGTCGCGAGCCTGCGTCGCGAGCTGCGCGAACTCGTGGAGGAACGCCAGCTCCTCGACCCGCGCGGTGCGCATCGAGCGCACGGTGCCGTGCGCCGCGCGCCCGGGCGCGGCCTCGGGCTCAGGGTCGATCTCGGGGTCGGGCGTCGGCATCGCACTCACGGTAGGGCATGCCGCCCCGCCCGCGCCGGGCCGGATCGGCCCGGGATCAGCCGGCCCCCGCGCCGGCAGCCTCGGCGACCGTCGTCGGCAGGTCCGCGAGGAGCGGCTCCGTCCACGTCCAGGCGGCGCCGTGGTGCTTGCCCACCGCGCCGTGGCGGGCAGCCTCGACGCGGAGCGGCAGCCCGAAGATCTCGATGAAGCCAACGGCGGACGCGTGGTCGAAGGCATCGCCCTCGTCGTACGTGGCGAGGTTCTTGTCGTACAGGCTCAGCGGGCTCCGCCGGCCGACGACGCTCGCGTTGCCGTGGTCCAGGCGCATCCGGACCTCGCCCGAGACGACCCGCTGCGACGACAGGGTGTACGTCCGCAGGTCGCGCGAGAGGGCGCTGAACCACAGCCCGTCGTACACGATCTGGGCCAGCTCGTCGCCCACGAGGCGGTTGAACCGCAGCTGCTCCTTGGACAGGACCAGCCCCTCGAGCGCGTGGTGCGCCGCGTGGAGGACCACCGCCGCGGGCGCCTCGTAGATCTCGCGGCTCTTGATGCCCACGAGCCGGTCCTCGACATGGTCGATGCGTCCGATGCCGTGCGCGCCGCCGAGCTCATGGAGGCGCTCGACCAGCGCCACGCCGCCCAGCTGCTCGCCGTCGATCGAGACCGGGATGCCGCCCTCGAACGCGATCACGATGTCGACGGGGTCGGGCGCGTCCGCCGGCTTGACCGTCCAGGCGTAGGCGTCGTCGGGCGGCGTGACCCACGGGTCCTCGAGCACGCCCGTCTCGCACGAGCGCCCCCACAGGTTGACGTCGATGGAGTAGGGGGACGCCTTCGTGATCGGGAGCTCGATGCCCCGCGCGTTCGCATAGTCGATCGACTGCTCGCGGGTCAGGCCCATCCCGACGCGCATCGGCGCGACGACCTCCAGCCCGGGATCGAGGGCGTGGACGGCGACGTCGACGCGGACCTGGTCGTGGCCCTTGCCCGTGCACCCGTGGGCCACGGCGTCCGCGCCCTCGGCATGGGCGACCTCGACCAGCAGCTGGGCGAGCAGCGGCCGCGCGAGCGCCGTCGCCAGCGGGTACGCGCCCTGGTACACGGCGCCGGCCTGGAGCGCTCGCCAGACGTACTGGCTGATGAACGTCTCCTTGGCGTCGACGACGTACGCCTTCGACGCCCCCGCGCGCATCGCGCGCCGCTCGACGCCCTCGCGGATCGACCCGCCGCCGAGGTCGACGGTGAGCGTGACGACCTCCACGCCGTACTGCTCCTTGAGCCATGCGACGGCGACGGACGTATCGAGACCGCCGGAATAGGCGAGCACGACCTTCTTCATCGGGCGAGAGCCTCCGTGGGGATCATCGCCGGCACCGCCGGCGCCTGGAGCGATTCGAACCGTGCGAGCCATCGTTCCAGGGCGGGCTCGTCGGGGAACAGGACGATGAGCGTGTTGTCGCCCGCGACCGTGCCCACCTGCTCGGAGAGGGTGGATTCGTCGATCGCCTGCGCGATGACGCTGGCGGTGCCGGGCTGCCCCGTGAGGACGAGGATCAGGCCGCTCCGCCCGATCGTGACGGGGATGTCCGCGAGGATCCGCCGCAGGCGCTCGTCGGACGGCGGACGCGCCTCGCGGCCGAGGGCCTCCGGGTTGACGTAGACCGAGCGGTCGCCGCGCATGACCTTGGCCAGGCCGAGCTCCGCGATGTCGCGGCTCACGGTGGCCTGGGTGACCTCGAATCCGAGGGTGGACAGCGCGTCCACGAGCTCCCCCTGGGAGCCGATCGGCCGTTCCGCGATGAGTCGCCGGATCGCCGCGTGGCGGTCCCGCTTGAGGGCGAGCATGTCGGGTGCCGGTCCTACGCCGCGCCGGCGTGGGCGCGCGCCGACACGCGGGTGCCGAAGGTGGGGTCCTCGAGCGCGCGCACGAGCGCGTCGGGCGCGGAGGCGTCGGCGATGATCGCCTCGGCGTCGTCCCAGGCGAGCGCCGCGAGCGCCGCCTTGACCTTGGGGACCATGCCCCCGCCGATCGTGCCGTCCGCGATGAGCGCCTCGGCCTCGGCGACGGTGATCGAGTCGAGCTTCCGGCCCGAGGCGTCGCGGACGCCGTCGACGTCGGTCATCAGGACGAGCTGGCGGGCGCCGAGACCGGCGGCGATCCCCGCGGCGGCGTCGTCCGCGTTGACGTTGCACACGACGCCGTCCTCGTCCCGGGCGAGCGGTGCCACGACCGGCACCTGGTCCGCGACGAGGAGGCTGTCGAGGAGGTCGCGGCGGATCCCGGTCACGGTGGCCACGAGGCCGACGTCGGGCAGCCGCTGCTGGCCGAGGTGGCGGCGGTCGCACGGGCACGGCCGATCGTCGTCGTCCACGGCGGCGGCAAGCGGATGACCGAGTGGCTGGAGCGGCTCGGCGTGCCGACGCGATTCGAGCAGGGGCTGCGGGTCACCGATCCGGCCGCCCTCGAGGTGGCCGCGGCCGTGCTGCGCGGCGTCGTCAACAGCGAGCTCGTCGCGGCCCTCCGCGACCACGGCTGCGACGCCGTGGGCCTGTCGGGCGTCGACGGCGGACTGCTCATCGGTGAGCGCCTGCCGGACGTGGGCCTCGTCGCGCACGTGACCGGGATCCGCCGCGACCTCCTCGACAGCCTCCTCGTCGCGGACCAGGTGCCGGTCGTGGCCCCGCTCGCCCGCGACGAGCAGGGCGTCGTGTGCAACGTCAACGCCGACGACGCGGCGGCGGGGATCGCGGCCGGGCTGGGCGCCCGCCAGCTCGTCCTCATGACGGACGTCGACGGGATCCGCGACGCGGGCGGGCGGAAGCTCGAC
>JAICUV010000004.1 GCA_025935655.1 Chloroflexota bacterium
GAAGACGGGGGCGTCCGTGGCGATGGAGGTGCTCCGCCGCCAGGCGCAGATTGGCGCCGGGATCGCGATCGCCGGCATCGTGCTCGTGGTGATCGCCTTCGTCCTGCGCTGACGCGGGCCGAGCGCCGGGACCGGGACGTCCTCGAGCGTGTGGAACGCCGCGAGGAAGGCCCGCCTGTCGGTCACCCGCCGGCGCCTCGCGCGCCCGCGCCCGGGCCAGCGTCCGCGTCCGCACGCGCGAGCGCGGCGCGCGCCCCGTCCCCATAGGCGTCGTCGGGGAGTGGCCGTCGCCACGCGGTCGCGGCGGCGCCGGGTCCGGCACCGGCCTCGATCGCCCGCCGGACGTCCGGGGTCTCGCGCCAGGCCCCGAGGAACCCCGCGATGAACGCGTCACCGCAGCCGACTGTCGTCCCGAGCACCCGGACCGCCTCGACCGGGACGAACGCGTCCTCGCCGCCCGGGCGGCCGTCGAGCGCCCAGACGCCGCGGGCACCGAACGTCACGACGATCAGCCGGCCGAGCTCGTGGGCGATCCTCCGCATGCCGGCGACCTCGGGGTCGTCCGGGGCGCCCGGCCAGCCGACGAACCCGACGTGGACCGCGCGCATCGTCGTGGCCAGCCGCCCGAGCGTGTAGTGGCGGAACCCCAGGAAGTCCGCGCTGACCTCGAGGGCGTCGAGCGCCCCGTCGGCCTGGAGCCGCTCGAGTTCGCGGATGGCGCCCTCCACGAGCACGACGTGGAGCCGGCCGCCGGCGCGCACGCGCGCCTCCTCGGCGCGGGTGAGCGCGTAGTCGGCCCAGACGCCCTCCACGAAGTTGTCCATGTGCGGCTGGCGGTCCGGCCGGATCTCGATGTCGATGGAGCAGGACGCCCCGGGCGCGACGAGCTCCGGGGTCGCGGGGATCGCGTGGCGCGCGAGGAACGCGCGGAACACGTCCGGTCGGTCGTCGCCGACGCGCGAGAACAGCTCGAACGGGACGCCCGTCTGGCGCCACCACCAGGCCATGTTGAGGGCGCCGCCCCCCGGCAGGTCGAGGTCGCGGCCGAGGTACCGGTCGAGCGACAGCGGGCCGAGGAGCGTGAACGGGTCCGACGCCGCCTCAGGCACCGGCGCTAGATCCCCTCGAGCGGCGCAGCCCGCCCCTCGCCCAGCGCCAGCCACCGGTCGTAGCGGACCTCGATGACCTTGCTCATCTGCCAGAACGCCTCCACGGAGAGGTGGCCGCAGCCCTCCACGTGGTACCACTCGTCCCGGTTGGGCAGGCTCGTGATCAGCGCGGGATCGTGGACGGGGACGACGGCGGGGTTGAGCATGTACCCCGGTGACTGCGGGTCCCGGACCTGGAGCAGGTGGGCGCCGGCGAAGCCGCGCGCCCTCGGCAGCCGGTGGACGAGCCCCGTGCCCAGGTCCACGAGGTCGACGGTCTCGTGAGGCGTGTCCACGACCTCCGGCCAGCCGGCGTCGTCCACGAGCTCCGAGATGACCCGCCGGACGGAGATGTCCTGGTAGTGGTTGAGCGACGTGTGCGGCTGCTCGTAGGCGCCGTCGAACACGTTGGAGACGTTGTCGTCGTAGACGTTGCCGCACGTCGCCACGAGGAACCGGACGAGCGCCGGCCGGCCGCGCAGGTAGTGGCGGTACGCCTCCTCGTACTCGAGGATCGCGACGGCAGCGGGGACCACCCGACCGCGGACCACGTGCCCGATGCGCCAGCCGTCCGCGCCGAAGCGCGCGTCGAACACGGTCCTTCGGCGCTCCTTCGTGTCGCCCTGGAACCCGGGCAGCCCGATGGGGATCCAGATGTCCGCCAGGTCCGCCGCCGCCGCGGGCTCCAGCGCGTGCCACCAGTTCGTCCGGTCCATGCCCGCAAGCGTACGGCGCGCCGACCTAGACTGGGGGCTCGTGCGACGACGACGGCGCACACGACAGCACGAGGGCGGCATGCGGGAACGGACGGACGGACAGGGCTTCGCCACGCGGGCGATCCACGCGGGCGAGCGACCGGACCCGACGACGCATGCCCACAACACGCCGATCTACGCCACGGCGACGTTCGCGTTCGACACGGCCGCGGAGAAGGAGGCCGCGGTCGACGCGGCCCTCGAGTGGGACCCGACGTCGTACTTCTACAGCCGGACGGGCAACCCCACCAACCGGGCGCTCGAGGAGAAGATCGCCAGCCTCGAGGGGGCCGAGGACGCGATCGTCGCCGCGTCGGGCATGGCCAGCGTGTCCGCCACGCTGTTCGCGCACCTCGAGCAGGGCGACCACATCGTCGTGGGCGACGAGCTGTTCGCGATCACCGTGGTCCTGTGGCAGGAGGACCTGCCCCGGCGGGGCATCACCGTCACCGCCGTCGACATGACCGACCTCGCCGCCGTCGAGGCCGCGATCACGCCCAGGACCCGGCTCCTGTTCATGGAGACCTCGACGAACCCCCGGCTGCGGGTCGCGGACATCCCCGCGCTGGCCGCGATCGCGCACCGGCACGGCATCCTGCTGGTCGCGGACAACACGTTCCTGGGGCCGGCGCTGCTGCGCCCGATCGAGCACGGAGCGGACATCGTGCTCCACGCTGCCACCAAGTACCTCTCCGGGCACGGCGACGCGGTCAGCGGCGTCGTCTCGGGCAAGAAGCACCTCCTCGACCCGATCCGCAAGCAGACCGACACGTTCGGCCAGGCGGCGAGCCCGTTCAACTCGTTCCTCGTCCTGCGCGGCGTCCGGACGCTGCCGCTCCGGTCCGCGAAGGGCTCGGAGAACGCGGCCGCCCTCGCGCGCTTCCTCGAGGCCGACGAGCGCGTCGACTGGGTCCGCTACCCGGGCCTGGCGTCGCACCCCGACCACGCGGTCGCGACGCGGCTGCTGGGGGATCGCTGTGGGGCGATGGTGACCTTCGCGCCCCGCGGCGGCGTCGAGGGCATGGCCGCGTTCACGGACCACCTCCGGCTGTGCGACATCGGCGTCAGCCTCGGTGACGTGTTCACGCTCGTCTACCCGCGGCCCAAGGACGGCGGGATCATCCGCGTGAGCGTGGGCTGCGAGGACGTCGGCGACCTGGTCGAGGACTTCGCGCTCGGGCTGTCCTTCGTCCGCTAGCCGGCGCGGCCCAGCGCCGCCGCCGCCGCCATCGCCGCCCCGATCGTCAGGTCGACGCGCCGCGTGACCTCCTCCTCGGGCGGGCGGAACCAGGTCTCGTCGCCGATCGTGGTGACCGACTGCTCGAAGGTCGGATCCACGATCACGTCCGAGACCGTGAGGATGGACCCGGCACGGACCGGGCGCCCCTTCGCGCGCTCGCGCATGGCGAGCAGGTACACGGCCGCCGTCTCCATCTCCGCGGAGAGGTAGCCGCGCCTGCCCCAGCGCGCCACGCCGTCCGGGTGCGGGTCGTAGAACACGTCCGACGTGACCACCGGGCCGACGTGCGTCACGAGGCCCGCCGCGCGCGACGCGTCGACGAGCGCCTGGACCACCTCGAAGTCCGCCGTCGGGGCGGTCGGCTCCCCGAAGCCCAGCGTCGCGCCGATGCCCGACAGCGAGGCCGCGGACATCGCGACGATCGCATCCCCGATGCCCAGCCGCCCGAACCCGCCCGTCGTGCCCACCCGGATGAACGTCGTCACCCCGAGCATCAGCAGCTCCTCCATGACGATGGTCGTCGTGGGCGTGCCCATCATCGTCGTCTGGACGGACACCGGGACCCCGTCGATCGTGCCGGTGTAGCCGAGCAGGCCGCGGTGCTCGGACACGAGCCGGGACGCATCCAGGCCACCGTCGAAGCGGGCGGCGATGCGGGTGGCGCGGGTCGGGTCGCCGGGGAGCAGGCACACGGGCGCGTAGTCGCCGGCCTGGCCGGTGAGGTGGATGGGCATCGGGCTGGACTCCATGGGCCGCGGGCGCCCGCGGGCGGGGCGGGGGAGCGCGGGGTCGGCACCAGTATGTGGGGTCGCGCGCCCGCGCGGGGCGCGCGAGACGCCTGCGCCACCCGCCTGCGCCACCCGCCCGCCGCTATCTCCCCGCGACGAGGCGGCGATGCTCCACGATCGAGCAGCGGTCCATGACGACCGAGAGCCCGCCGTCGTGCGCGATCCGCGCCGCCTCCTCGTTGGCGATCCCCAGCTGGAGCCACAGGCAGCGCGCCCCGACGGCGACCGCCTCGCGCGCGTGCTCGGGTGTCTGGTCGGAGCGGCGGAACACGTCCACGATGTCGACCGGCCCGGTCGCCTCCACGGCGGCGGTCACGGAGGGATAGCAGCGCAGCCCGTCGATCTCCGATTCGCGCGGGTTCACGGGCACGACGTCGTAGCCCGCGCGCACCAGCGCCTGCATCACGCCATGCGACGGCCGGCCCGGGTTGGAGGACGCGCCGACGACCGCGATCCGGGGCCCCGACCGCAGGAGCTCGGCGATCCCGGCGTCGTCCAGGAGCGGCAGGGGGAACCGGCCCTCCTGCACGGCGATGAGCGTCGCCAGCCAGTCCCGGTCGTCGCGTCCAGCTGTCATCGGGGCATCGTCTCCAGCTGCGTGGCGCAGGATTGACGTCGGGTCGCGGCACGATCCGGTCATCGGCCCGGACACCCCCGATCCGCTCCACAACGGCCCGGCGGACCATTGCGTTGTGCCGTACTCTACGGCGTGCCCGGCCCATAGCCGAGGGGTGCCCGGGACCTATTGGAGGAGTACGCGTTGCACGTCTCTAAGCGGCTGATCGCGCTCGGCGCGGTTTCGGCCATCTTCTTCGCCGCCTGTTCCGGCAGCGGCGCCACGACGGCCCCGACGACGGCGCCCGTCAGCGAGGCTCCCGCGAGCCAGTCCGCGGCCCCGGAGTCCATGGCTCCCGAGTCGTCCGCCCCCGCCGCCGACTACTCGAGCTACAAGGCCTGCGTCGCGTTCGACACGGGCGGCCTCGGCGACAAGGGCTTCAACGACCTCGCCAAGAAGGGCCTGGACGACGCCAAGGCGCTCGGCTTCCAGACGGCCTACAGCGAGGCCCAGGGCGCCACGGACTACGCGGCGAACATCCAGCGCCTCATCGACGAGGGCTGCAACTCGATCATCACCGTCGGCTTCAACCAGGCGCAGGCCACGGTCGAGGCGACGAAGGCCAACACGGACATCGCGTTCGGCCAGGTCGACGCGGTCTGGGACGAGGCCACCAACGGCGCCACGCCGGCGAACTTCACCGGCCTTGACTTCCAGATCGACGAGGCCGCCACGCTGGCGGGCTACGTCGCCGCGGGCGTCAGCAAGAGCGGCGTCATCGGCACCTACGGCGGCCAGCAGTTCCCGGGCGTCACGCGCTTCATGGACGGCTACTACGCCGGCATCGCGCTGTACAACAAGGCCCACGGCACGACCGCGAAGCTCCTCGGCTGGGACGCCGCGAAGCAGACCGGCACGTTCGTCGGCGGCGACAACCCCTGGGGTGACCCCGCCAAGGGCGAGCAGCTGGCCAAGACCTTCATCGACCAGGGCGCCGACATCGTCGCTCCGGTCGCGGGCGGCACCGGCAACGGCTCGATCAAGGCGATGCTCGCCGCCAACGGCTATGCCATCGGCGTCGACACCGACCAGTCGCTCAGCCTCCCGGAGTACGCGAAGGCCCTCCTGACCTCCGCGCAGAAGGTCATCGACGTCGCGGTCCTCGACACGTTCAAGAAGAACGCGGGCGGCGACCTCGGCGGCGAGAACTACGTCGGCACGCTGGCCAACGGCGGCGTCGGCATCGCGCCCTTCCACGATCTTGACTCGGTCGTCCCGGCCAACGTCAAGACCGAGGTCGACCAGCTGAAGGCGGACATCGCCTCCGGCACGGTCAAGATCGCCGACTACCTCAAGTAGCCGATCATCCGGTCCTGAACCTGTCCGCCCGTCCCCGGTCCTCCGGGGACGGGCGGCATGTATCCAGAGGGAACCCGGTCCCATGCGCCTCGAGCTCAAGGGCATCACGAAGCAGTTTCCCGGCGTCCTCGCCAACGACGCGATCTCGATCGCCGTCGATCGTGGCGAGGTCCTCGGCCTGCTGGGCGAGAACGGGGCCGGGAAGAGCACCCTGATGAACATCCTGTCGGGCCTGTACCGACCGGATGCCGGTGAGATTCTCATCGACGGATCGTCGCGGACCTTCACGGATCCGCGCCAGGCGATCGAGGCCGGGATCGGCATGGTGCACCAGCACTTCCAGCTCGTTCCCGTCTTCGACGTCGTGGAGGCTGTCGCGCTGGGGGCGGAAAGCGTGTCGGGATTCCTCGGCACCTTCGACCGCAAGACCGCCCGCCAACGCGTCGTCGAGCTCTCTGAGCGCTACAACCTCAACGTCAACCCAGACGCGAAGATCGAGGACCTCCCCGTGGGCGTGCGCCAGCGGGTCGAGATCCTCAAGGCGCTCTACCGCAAGAGCGACATCCTCGTGCTCGACGAGCCGTCGGCCGTCCTCACGCCGTTCGAGACGGAGGAGCTGTTCGGCATCATCCGGGGCCTCGCCGAGGCCGGCACGACCGTCATCTTCATCACCCACAAGCTCAACGAGGTGCTCGAGGTCGCGGACCGGATCACGGTCCTCCGGCGCGGGCGCGTGGCGGGCACCGTGGACCCGAAGTCGGCGACCCGGGAGCAGCTCGCGAACCTCATGGTGGGACGCGACGTGGAGCTGAAGGTGCCCAAGGGCCCGGCCCACCCCGGCGACGTCGTCCTCCAGCTGCGCAACCTCCACGTGCGCGACGACCGCGGCCACATGGCGGTCCAGGACGTGAACCTCGAGATCCGGGCCGGCGAGATCGTCGCGCTGGCGGGCGTCCAGGGCAACGGCCAGACCGAGCTCGTCGAGGCGATCGTGGGCCTGCGGGCCGTGGACTCGGGCGAGATCAACCTCGACGCGCACAGCATCAAGCACGTCAGCCCCCGCCACATCTCGAACGAGGGCGTGGCGCACATCCCCGAGGATCGCAACCGCGACGGGCTGATCGCCTACATGACGGTCGCGGAGAACTTCATCCTCGACTCCTACCACCGTCCCCCCTACAGCAAGGGCATCCGGCTCGACCACAAGGCGATCAACGCCGCGGCCGAGCAGGCGGTGAAGGACTACGACGTCCGCACGCCGGGCATCGACACCTACGCGGGCTCCCTGTCCGGCGGCAACCAGCAGAAGGTGGTCGTGGCGCGCGAGTTCAGCCGGCCGCTGAAGCTGGTCATCGCCGCGCAGCCCACCCGCGGGCTGGACGTCGGCTCGATCGAGTACATCCACAAGCGGATCGTGGAGCAGCGCGACCAGGGGGCCGCGATCCTCATCGTGAGCACGGAGCTCGAGGAGGTCCTGGCCGTCGGCGATCGCGTCGCGGTCATGCAGGGAGGCCAGCTCGTGGGGATCGTCGAGGGCGAGACCGCCACGTACGAGAACGTCGGGATGCTGATGGGCGGCGTCCATTGAGCCGCGTCGGCCGCGCGCTCAAGCCCGCGCTCGTCCCCATCCTCGCGATCATCACGGCGTTCATCGTCGGCTCGATCTTCATCCTGATCACGGACTTCGACGCGCTCTCGAAGCTGGGCAGCGATCCGGCAGGCGCCGTCGGCCAGGCGGTCACCACCGTCGTCAACGCCTACGCGGCCATGATCCTGGGCGCGTTCGGCGATCCGTCGAAGATCAGCGCGGCGCTCGCCAACCCGACCCCGCGCCTGGTCGCCGCGGCCATCCGGCCGATCACCGAGACGCTCGTCGCCGCGACGCCGCTGATCTTCACCGGCCTTGCGGTCGCGATCTCGTTCCGAAGCGGCGCCTTCAACATCGGCGTCGAGGGCCAGTTCGTCCTCGGAGCCTTCGGTGCCTCGATCGCCGCGATCGCGCTCAAGGAGCAGCCGATGTGGCTGATCATCCTCGTGAGCTCCCTCGCGGGTGTCGTGACCGGTGCGATCTGGGGCTTCATCCCGGGCGTGCTGAAGGCGAAGACGGGCGCGAGCGAGGTCATCACGACCATCATGCTCAACTACGTCGCCGCCCAGATCGTCCTGTTCGGGCTGCGCTCGGAGTTCCTGCGACAGGAGAACTCGGACCAGCCGATCTCGAAGGTCCTGTCCGACTTCGTGCGCATCCCGCAGATCTTCGACCTGCCGTCGATCCGCCTCCACTGGGGGTTCGTGGTGGCGTTGATCATGGCCGTGATCGTGTCGTGGTTCCTGTTCAAGACGACCCGCGGCTTCGAGCTCCGTGCCGCCGGGTTCAACATGACCGCGGCGCGCTACGCCGGCATGAGCGCCACGGGCTCGATCATCATCGCGATGGTCCTGTCCGGCGCCCTCGCGGGCCTCGGCGGCTCGATGGAGGTCCTCGGCACGGTGCCCCAGATGTCCAACGACATCAGCGCCGGCTACGGCTTCAACGCGATCGCGCTGGCACTCCTCGCCGGCAACCGGCCACTCGGGATCGTCGCGGCGGCGCTCCTGTTCGGCGCCCTGCGGACCGGCGGCGGCCTGATGCAGGTCAAGACCGGCATCCCGCTCGACCTCCTGACGTTCATCCAGGCGCTGGTGATCATGTTCGTCGCGGCCCCGGGTCTCATCCGGGCGATGTGGCGGCTGGACCCCCGCAAGAAGGAACCCGAGCTCCCGCCCAAGCCCCCGATCTCGGGTGCGATGGAGGGTCCGGCGATCCAGGGGACCGAGGCATGACCGCCGCCAGCCCCGCCGTCACGCCCGAGCACGCCGCTCACGAGGACTCGATCGCCGAGCGCTCGGCGCGACGGGCCGCCCGCACGCGCGGGGTGGTGTTCTGCGTCCTCGGGCTGCTGGCGTTCAACCTCGCCCTCAGCTCGTTCGACGTCCCGGCCAACTTCAAGTTCTGGATCGACAAGCAGGGCGGTGCCGCCCTGGACATCCAGACGAGCGTGGGCGTCCTGTGGATGCTCGCCGGCATCGTGACCGGCGCATCCGGCCTGTGGCAGCTCTACCGCGGCCCCGCCTTCCGCTGGCGCGCCGCGCTGGGCCTCATGGTCGTGTTCTGGGTGACCGCGACGTTCGGGTCGCTGCTGGCGGGCAAGACCGCCAACCTGACGGGCGTGTTCTCGGGCACGCTGGCGCTGGCCGCGCCGATCTCGCTGGGCGCCTTCGCCGGCATCATGTCCGAGCGCTCGGGCATGGCCAACATCGCGATCGAGGGCAAGCTCCTGCTCGGCGCGTGCGTCGCGTCGATCGTGGCCAGCGTCGTCAAGATCCAGCTGGGACCCGACGCGGACCCGTTCATGCTCGGCGTCGCGGCGTTCATCGGCGTGATCTTCGCCTCGCTGGCGGCGGCCGCGACCGGCCTCCTGCTCGCCTGGCTGGGCATCCGCTGGAAGGTCGACCAGTTCATCGCCGGCATCGTCATCAACTTCGGCGCGGTCGGGATCACCAACTTCCTGTTCCTGCGTGTCCTGACCAAGAACACCGAGCTGAACACCCCGCCGAGCGTCGAGGCCGTCAAGCTGCCGATCCTCGGCGACATCCCGGTCATCGGGCCCATCCTGTTCAACCAGACGCCGTACGTGTACTTCACGCTGCTGCTCATGGTCGCGTTCACGTACATGCTGTTCCGGACCCGCTGGGGCCTGCGCCTCCGGGCGTCGGGCGAGAAGCCGTCCGCGGCCGGCACCGTCGGCATCGACGTCATCAGCATCCGCTACCGCGCGATGCTCATGGCGGGCCTGATGGCCGGGATCGGCGGATCGGCGCTGAGCCTCGCCTCCGCAGGCTCGTTCCAGATGGGGATGTCCGCCGGCAAGGGCTTCATCGCGCTGGCCGCCGTCATCTTCGGCGCGTGGAACCCCGTGTACGCGTTCGGCGCGGCGCTCGTCTTCGGCTTCGCGGACAGCGCCCAGGCGTTGCTCTCGATCCTGGGCGTCGACGTCCCGCCGCAGCTGCTCAACAGCGTGCCGTACATCGTCACGATCATCGTCGTCGCCGGTGTCGTCGGTCGCGTCCGTGGCCCGGCCGCGGTCGCCCAGCCCTACGACCAGGGTTGAGGCGGATGCGTCGGATCCGGGCGCTGTGAGCGCGGGCTACACCGTGGACGAGTGGGGCCCGGTCCACGCGATCCCCACGTTCCACAAGGCGGGGGCGGGGGAGCGGACGGCGCCGTTCGGGACCGCCGAGCACCCGATCCCCCTGATCATCGACTCCGACCCCGGTCTCGACGACGCCCTGGCGATCGGCCTCGCGGCCGCGTCCCCCGAGATCCAGCTCCTCGCCGTGACCACGGTGGGCGGCAACGCCGACGTGACCCGGTGCACGGAGAACGCCCTCCGCCTGCTCCACGCCTACGGCCGCGACGACGTCCCCGTGGCCGAGGGCGCGGCCGGCGCGCTGCTGGGCTCGATCGTCCGCGCCACCGAGGTCCACGGGGAGAGCGGCATCGGGTCCACGACGCTCGAGGCGTCAACCAACGCCGCGCGGCCCGAGGGCGCCGTGGCGCTGATCGCCCGCCTGCTCGAGACGCACCCGGAGCCGGTCGCGATCGCGCCGATCGGGCCGCTCACCAACATCGCGCTGCTGCTGCGGCTCTACCCGCACCTCTCGAGCCGGATCTCGCACCTGTGCCTGATGGGCGGCTCCATCGGGGAGGGGAACACCACGGCGTCAGCGGAGTTCAACATCATCGCGGACCCCGAGGCCGCGGACGTCGTGTTCCGGAGCGGCGTGCCGATCACGATGATCGGGCTCGACGTGACCCACCAGGCGCTGCTCGACCGCGAGTCCGCCGCCGCGCTGCGCGCGCTGGGCACGACGAGCGGCCGCATCGCCGCGGAGCTGACCGAGTTCGCGCTGGATCGCAACCTCGAGTGGTCGGGGAGCACGACGACCGCGATCCACGACGCCGTCGCCGTCGCGCACCTCATGGTCCCGGACCTCGTGGCCGTGGCGCCGTACCACGTGACCGTCGACACGACGCAGGGCCCGGCCCGCGGGCGCACGGTCTGCGACGGCCTGCCGTACCGGCTCCGGCGCGACGGGCGGCAGCCCAACGCGGACGTGGGGATCGTGATCGACCGCGGCCGGTTCGAGCGGCTCCTCGTCGACGCGTTCGCGCGGCTGCCCTGACCGCGAGCCGGGAGCTGCCGGCGGCGCTGCGGTTCGTGGCGCTCGGCGACTCGCACACCATCGGCACGTCCGTCGCCACGGAGGACCGCTGGCCGGACCAGCTCGTCGCGCGGCTCGTGGCCGCGCCGCCCCCGGTCGCCACCCTCGAGCTCGTCGCCAACCACGCCGCGAACGGCTCCACGGCGGGCGACGTCGTCCGCCGCCAGCTTCCGCGGCTCGAGGACCACGCGCCGATCGGGTTCGCGACGCTCCTCGTGGGCGTCAACGACGTCGTCCAGGGGGTCCCGGAGGCGACCTATCGCGCGGACGTGGACACGCTGGTCACCGCGCTGCTGGGGCGCCTCCCGGCGGACCGGATCCTGTGCGTCGAGACGCCCGACTACACCGTGACGCCACGGGGCGCCGACTTCGGGGAACCCGCCGCACGGAGCGCGGCGATCGTCCGGAACAACGCGATCCTGCGCGATCGGTGCGCGGCTGCGGCGATCCGGTTCGTGGATGGGATCCTGGAGATCTCGCGGGACGCCGCGACCGACCGGACGCTCGTCGCCGGCGACGGCCTGCACCCCTCGGGCGCGCAGTACCGCCGCTGGGTGATCGAGCGCATCGAGCCCGCGGTGCGCGAGCTCCTCCGCGGCTGACCCTCCGGGCGAGGCCCCGCGGTCAGCCCGCGGGCGTCAGCCAGACGCGGTACTCGGTGAGGTTCTCCACCGAGCCGTCCTTCGCCGACAGGTCGAAGACGCGGAGGGTGCCCCACTGGGCCTTGCTCACGGTGTACGACAGGCTCACCTTGAACGTGCCCCAGCAGCCGGTGCCGCACGACGCCATGACCTGGCGGTCGACGAGCCGCCTGTTCGCCGCGTCACGCAGCTCCATCCGGAACGTGGCCTCGAACACGTTCGCGAGGCCGCTCACCGTGCCCGGGTTGCCCAGGCTGGCACCCCACGCGGGACGGTCCACGAAGATCGCCGGCAGCTGGTCGCGGAAGTCGGCGCGGACGATGGGCCGGCCCTCGGGCGGGAACATCACGCCCTCGCCGCCGAACACGGTGGTCGGCGTGCCGTCGAGCTCGAACCGGACGCCGTCGACCGTCGCGAACTGGGTCAGCGTGTAGACCACCTGGCCGAGCCGCTGGAGCATCGACTCGCTGCCGCCGCCGGACTCGAACTCCTTCGACAGGTCGACGGTGGCGACGCCGTCCTTGATGGTGACGCCGAGGAGCGTCGTGCCGTCCGGGATGGCGGTGTACATCGCGGGACTCGTGGCCATCTCGGCGGCTGCGGGCCCCTCGAGGAGCGCGCGCATCGCCGCGGTGGCGACGGCCTTGGTCTGCGGGACCTCGCGCAGCACGGGCACGAGGCCCTCGTTGCCGGTGAAGCTCCCGAGGACGAAGTAGGCGCGGACGATCGTGCTGCCCGCCGGCACGGCGGTCGGTTTCGGGGTGGCCGCGGGTGTCGCGGTCGCCGCCGGGGAGCCCGTCGGCGAGGCGCCCGGCGTGACGGACGGCGAGGCCCCGGCCGGCGACGGCGAGGAGAGGTCCGGCGTCGCGTCGTCGGACGCGACCGGCAGGGACTGGTCGGCGGAGGGCTCCGGGGTCGCGGGGCTGCCCAGCGGGCCCGTGGACGGGGAGCAGGCAGCGACGAGGGCGGCGGCGAGGAGCAGGCACAGGGCGGCGGTTGGAAGACGGTGGAGGCGGATCATGACCTGGTCCCCGGTGCGGGTTCCGACACGCGCCCAGCATCGGCTTGGCGTGTGTCGGGCGCATCGGCGGGAGGTAACGATCCTGTCACGGGGAGCGTGAGCGCGACGATCAGCCCGCCACCCGGCCGGTTCCGCGCTCGCAGGCTGCCGCCGAGGAGGGCCGCGTGCTCGGCCGCGATGGCCAGCCCGAGCCCGGACGAGCCGCCGACCGCGCCGCCGCGCGAGGGGTCTGCCTTGTAGAACCGGTCGAACAGGTGGGCGAGCGCGTCCGGCGCCACGCCCGGGCCGCGGTCGGCGACCGTGACCACGGCCCCGCCCGACACCGGGGTCACCGAGACCTCGACGGCGGCACCCGGCGCGTGCGTGCGCGCGTTGTCGAGCAGGTTGCCCAGGATGCGGTCGAGGCGGCGCGGGTCGGACTCCACGATGACCGGGGCCGTCGGCAGGACCACGGTCGCCTCAGCGTGGCGTGCCGCGACGACCGCGGTCACGACCCGCCCGAGGTCCAGGCCCTGCACCGTGAGCTGTTCCGCGGCCGCGTCGAAGCACGAGATCTCGAGCAGGTCGTCCACCAGCACGCGGAGCCGTCGGACGTCCGCGACCATCAGCTCGCCGGCTCGACGGGTCTCGGGCGGCATCGAGGGCAGCGAGGCCTCCAGCACGGACGCCTCCGCCACGAGCGCCGTGAGCGGCGTCCGGAGCTCGTGCGTGACGTCTGCCACGAATCGGCGGTTCTGGCCCTGTGCCTCCTCCAGGCGCGAGACCGTCGCCTGGAGCGAGTCCGCCATCCGGTTGAAGTCCTCCGACCAGCGTCCCAGCTCGTCGCGGCTGCGCACGGGCACGCGGGCGGCGAGGTCGCCGTCCGCGATCCGTCGTGCCGCGTCCGCGCCGGCGGTCACCGGACGCAGGATGCCGCGGGCGATGAGCCCCGAGGTGACGAGGGCGAGCAGGATGGCCACGAGTCCGCCGGCGAGCAGCCCGAGCCGGAGCTGGGCGAGCGCATCCTCCACCGCGCGGGCGGGGAACACGAAGTAGAGCGACGGGCCCGGGCCCTGCCTGCCGCCCACGACGAGGGAGGGCTCGCCGGCGATCGGCTGCCACGCGTAGCCCAGCTGCCCGCCGGCGACGATCGCGCGCAGCTCGGGAGAGATCGCGTCCAGGGCGCCCTGCAGGCGGGAGGACGCCCACGGGGAGCCGTCCCCGAAGTCCGCGATGACCTCCGCCTCGCCGCGCAGGCGGAACTGCTCGGGCAGGCCGCTGGCGCCGAACGACGCGGCGTCCACCGGGGCGGGATCGGCCGCGGGAAGGAGCACCGAGAGGTTGAAGTCGGCCTGCTGACGGGCGTCCGCGACGAGCCGCGCGCGGAGCGACGTGTCGACGAAGGCATAGACGCCGACCCCGATCGCCGCGACCGTGAGCACGACCAGCGCGACGAGCGTCACCGCCAAACGGGTGCGGAGGCTGCGCACGGTGCGGGGCCTCAGGCGCCGGCCCGCGCGGCCTTGTAGCCGGCGCCGCGGACGGTGACGATGAGACTCGGGTTCGCGGGATCCGCCTCGACCTTGGAGCGGAGCCGTCCGATGGCGACGTCGACCAGCCGCGAGTCCCCCAGGTAGTCGTAGCCCCAGACGCGGTCGAGGAGGGCGTCGCGTGCGAACACCTGGCCGGGGTGGCGGGCGAGGACCGCGAGGAGGTCGAACTCGGTGCGGGTGAGCGCGATCTCCGCGCCGTCGCGGGTCACGGTCCGGCCGGCCGCATCGATGACCAATGAGCCGAGCCGCAGCAGGCCCTCGTCCGAGGCCGCGTCCGCGTCCCGGCGCCGCAGGGCCGCCCGGACGCGGGCCACGAGCTCCGGCATCTCGAACGGCTTGCGCAGGTAGTCGTCGGCGCCGGACTCCAGGCCCACCACGACGTCGATCGTGTCCGCCCGCGCGGTGAGCATCACGACCGGCGTCGTGGCCTCGCGCCGGATCGCCTGCAGGACCTCGAGGCCGTCGACCCGAGGGAGCATCACGTCGAGCAGGACCAGGTCCGGGCGGTCGGCGCGCCAGCGCTCGAGGCCCTCGACCCCGTCGGACGCGGTCTCGACCGTGAACCCGGCGGCGCGCAGGCCGAGCGCGGTGATCTCGCGGATCGACGGATCGTCCTCGACGAGGAGGATGTGGGCGTCCATGCGGCACGTGACGGCCTAGCGGCCGCCACGCTCCTCCGCCAGCTCGTGGAGCCGCTCGTCCGAGATGCCGAAGTGGTGGGCGATCTCGTGGTGCACCGTGTCGATGACCTTCGCCCGGAGCGCCTCGGGGGTCCGGAACTGGCGCTCGAGCGTGCCCCGGAAGATCGTGATCCGGGACGGCGTCTGCGCCCAGTCCGCGCCCAGCCGGTTGCGCGGCACGCCGGAGTACAGCCCGTACAGCCCGTAGGCGCCGACGGACGCGAGCTGCTCCTGGGTCGGCCACTCCTCGATGACGATCGCGACGCTGCCCAGCCGCTCGCGGAACTGGTCGGGCAGGGCGTCGATCGCCTCCGCGACCCAGTCCTCGAACGTCTCGTCCTCGACTCGTGCGTCCATCGCGGGCCAGCCTAGCCCGAAGCGGGGCGATGCGCTGTGCCCGGGCAGCCCCGCGATCTCCGCGCCCGCAGGCGTTCGCCCGCCGACGAACGTCCACGCTTGCCGCGCGTCCGGGTCCGCGCCGCAGTCAACGAAATCCCGGTGAGCTGTGGACGCGAGGCGCGTTCGATGACTCCGGGGCATTGCGAGGGCCGCGCGGAGCAGGTGCGACGAGACATTCGGTGACCGTCGCGGATCGCAACCACGATGCCGGTAGCCGACGACGGGGTTCCGTTGCCCCACAGGCGGTCCCCCGCGCCCGGCTGACCCGCCCCGGAGCGGGGGATCGGTCGCTCCCGGCAGCGGCCTCCTTGCCGCCCGGTGACCCTCCCCGGATCCCTCCGCCCGGGCTACCATGGGCCTCCCGTGACCATCGCCCCGAACGACTTCGTCCACCTGCACACCCACTCCGAGTTCAGCCTGCTCGACGGGCTCGCCCGGATCACGGACCTCGTCGACACGAGCGTGAAGCACGGCTTCGACAGCCTCGCGGTCACGGACCACGGCGCGCTGTACGGGTCGGTCGCGTTCTACCAGGCGGCGACCAAGGCCGGGATCAAGCCGATCATCGGCGTGGAGACGTACGTCGCCCGGCGGTCGATGCGCGACAAGGAAGGCAAGGCGGACAGCCAGCCGTTCCACCTCGTCCTGCTGGCGACCGACATGACCGGCTACCGGAACCTGTGCCGGCTCGTCACGGACGCCCACCTCGACGGCTACTACTACAAGCCGCGGATCGACCGGGAGCACCTCGCGAAGCACAGCGAGGGGCTGGTGGGGCTGTCGGCGTGCCTCGGCGGCGAGGTGCCCAAGGCGCTCGAGGCGGACGACTGGGAGCTGGCCCGGAAGCTCACGGGCGAGTACCAGGACATCCTCGGCAAGGGTCGCTTCTTCCTCGAGCTCCAGGACCACAAGATCCCCGAGCAGCGGCGGCTCAACGAGCAGCTCCTGCGGCTGTCGCCGGAGACGGGCGTGCCGCTCATCGTCACCAACGACCTGCACTACGTGCACCCCGAGCAGCACGAGGCGCACGACGTCCTCCTGTGCGTGGGGACGGGCAACAACCTCGACACGCCGAACCGGATGCGCTTCGAGGGGCCGGACTTCTACCTCAAGACCGCCGAGGAGATGTACCGGCTGTTCCCGGACCAGAAGGAGGCGCTGCTCAACACCCGGCGCGTCGCCGAGATGGTCGACCTCGCGCTGCCGCTGGGCGAGCTGCGGATCCCGCAGTTCCCGGTGCCCGAGGGGCACACCGTGGAGACGTGGCTGCGCAAGGAGTGCGAGGAGGGGCTCGTCCGGCGCTACGGCGCGATCACGCCCCAGCTCCAGCAGCGGCTGGACTACGAGCTCGGGATCATCATCTCGATGGGGTACGCGGGCTACTTCCTCATCGTGGCGGACTTCGTGCGCTTCGCCCGCCAGCAGGGGATCGCGACGACCTGCCGCGGGTCCGCGCCGGGCTCGATCGTGACGTACACGCTGGGGATCACCCCGGTGGACCCGCTCCACTACGGGCTGCCGTTCGAGCGCTTCCTCAACCCGGACCGCGTGACGATGCCCGACATCGACGTGGACTTCGAGGACGAGCGCCGGGACGAGGTCATCAACTACGTCAGCCACAAGTACGGCCAGGACCACGTCGCGCAGATCATCACCTTCGGCACGATGCTCGCCCGGGCCGCGCTGCGCGATGTCGGCCGCGTGCTGGGGATGAGCTACGGCGAGGTGGACCGGATCGCGAAGGCGGTTCCGAACCAGCTCGGCATCAAGCTGTCCGAGGCGCTCACGATGAGCCCGCAGCTCAAGGAGCTGCACGACGGCGACCCACAGGTCGCGAAGCTCGTGGGCCTCGCGCAGCAGCTCGAGGGCGTCGCGCGCAACGCGTCCACGCACGCCGCGGGCGTCGTGATCTCGCGCGAGCCGCTGACGGAGCTCATGCCGCTCCAGAAGGCGACGAACTCGGACGCGCTGATGACCCAGTACGAGATGCACGGCATCGAGGCGCTGGGCCTGCTCAAGTTCGACTTCCTCGGCCTGTCCAACCTCACGATCCTGCGCAAGGCCGTGGACCTCATCCGCGAGCACCGTGGCGTCGCCGTGGACCTGGACAACATCCCGCTCGACGATGGCAAGACGTTCGAGCTGCTCGCCTCGGGCGAGACGACGGGCGTGTTCCAGCTCGAGTCCGCGGGCATGCGCCGCTACATCCGGGAGCTCCAGCCGACCTCGGTGTACGACCTCGCCGCGATGGTCGCGCTCTACCGCCCCGGGCCAATGGACAACATCCCGGCCTACATCCGGCGCAAGCACGGCCAGGAGCAGGTCGAGTACCTCCACCCGCTGCTGGAGCCGTACCTGGACAAGACGTACGGGATCTTCGTCTACCAGGAGGACATCATGGCCGCCGCGATCGCGCTGGGCGGCTTCACCGGTCCCGAGGCGGACACGCTGGGCTACGCCATCCGCAAGAAGAAGTCCTCTGTCCTGCGCGCCCAGAAGGAGAAGTTCGTCAGCCAGGCGGCCGAGCGCGGGGTGGAGCCGCGGGTCATCGACGCCGTGTTCAAGGCGTTCGAGCCGTTCGAGCGCTACGGGTTCAACAAGGCGCACGCCACCTGCTACGGGCTGATCGCCTACCAGACGGCGTACCTCAAGGCGAACTACACCGTCGAGTACATGACCTCGGTGCTGACGGCCTTCCGGGACAACGCGGAGAAGGTCGCCGCGGCGATCGCGGAGTGCCGCCGGCTGGGGATCGAGGTCCGCACGCCCGATGTCCACCGCTCGGGGCTCGGCTTCACGGTCGAGGGCGATGCCATCCGGTTCGGGCTGCTCGCCGTCAAGAACGTCGGCGAGGGCGCGATCCAGTCGATCATCGACGCGCGCGAGGCCGGCGGGGAGTTCCGCTCGCTCACGGACTTCTGCAACCGGGTCGACCTCCGGCTGACCAACCGCAAGGTCCTCGAGTCGCTGGCGCGGGTCGGGGCGATGCACATGTTCGGGCACCCCGCCCAGATCCTCCTGGGCCTCGACGACGCGCTGGCCGCCGGCCAGGCGGCGCAACGCGACCGGATCAGCGGGCAGACGTCCCTGTTCGATATGGGCAGCGACGACGCGGCGGCCCTCGAGGCACCCCTCCCGCAGACGCCCCAGACGCCGGTCCGCGAGCGGCTCCGCTGGGAGAAGGAGCTGATGGGGCTCTACCTCTCCGACCACCCGATGGGCGAGGTCGCGGAGCGGGTCGGCCTGTTCGTCACGGCGTACAGCGGCGACCTCAAGGACGAGTCGCTGGACGGGCAGCGGGTCGTCATCGGCGGGATCGTGACCGGCATCCGCTCCGTGCTCACGAAGTCGCGCTCCACGATGGCGGTCGTGACGCTCGAGGACCTCCAGGGCACGCTCGAGGTCGTCGTCTTCCCGAAGACGTACGAGCAGACGATGGGCACGTGGCGCGACGGCGCCATCCTCCTCGTCGCGGGGCGCGTGGACCACCGCGGCGACGAGGCGTCGCTGCTCGCCGACTCGGTCTGGGACTGGGACGAGGTCGCGGACCGCGGGCCGGACATGTTCGCGCGCGAGGTGGGCTCGCTCGACAAGCGTGGCGCCCGGCGCGCCGGGCCGGGCGGCCACAACGGCGGCTTCCGGAACGGGAACGGCGGTGCGAGCGGCAACGGCCACGGGAACGGCGGAGGGGGGCTGCCGAGGCCACCGGTCGCCGTGGGGCCGGGCGTGCCGTCCGGGACCCCGGCCGCCGTCGCCGCGACCGGCCACCCGGGGGCGATGCCGCCGATCGCGCCGGCCGAGCCGATCTCGGCATACGCGGAGCCGCCCGACCTCGAGACGGTCGCCACGGGCGCGGGCGGGCCCGAGCCGGAGGAGCCGGCGCTGCCCGACGAGGCCCGCGTGCTCGCGTCCGCCGCCGCCCAGGCGCCCTCGGTCCCGGTCGAGGCGTCGGCGACCGCCGTGCTCAACGTGCGCTTCGTCCGGGAGGCCGGCTCCGATCGCGTCGTCGCCGCGATGCAGGCGTTCAAGGGCGTCCTGCGCGAGCGACCGGGCGGCACGAAGGTCGTCGTCCACGTCCCGGCGCCGGGCGGTGCCGCGCTGCCGATGGAGCTCAAGGGAGGCGTCGCGTACGACGCCGAGCTCGTCGCCGAGGTCCGTCGCCGGATCGGCGAAGGGGTGGTCGACCTCCACCTCGCCTGACGAGCGGAACCCCCGGCGCCGTCACGCACCGGGGGTTCAGGGGAAGCGTCGGACGTGGGCCGCTGCCGGCCCGGATGCGTCTCAGGCGGCCTCGTCGAGCGGGCCGTGGGTGTTCCAGTCGGCGATCCGGGCGGCGATCGCGAGCACGGCACCCAGCACGATCATCGTCATCGCGATCCCGACGCCGTCGAAGGCGCCCTTCGCCGAGCCGGCGGCGATGACGAGCGCCACGAACCCTGCCACGACGTCGAACACGCCGAGGCCGATGCCGACGCCCGCGGCCTGGCGCGAGCCGAAGATGATCCCGAGCCCCGCGACGACGTGGGCGCCGCCCACGAGGCCGAACAGGAGCGTCACGGGCGCGAGCGCGTTGAGCATCGCGACATCGTTCGCATCGGCGACGACGACGCCCCGGGCGAGGATGGCCTGCGCGACGCCGATGCCCACCACGCTGGCGGTGAAGCCGAGGCCGGTCGCGACATGGAGGGCGCCCGCGACGATGCGCGAGACGAGGCCGCGGCGGACGGCCTGGGGGCCGATGGTCCAGCCGGCCGAGGCCGGCGAGGCGGGGACGGATGCGGACATGGTGCTGGTTCACTCTCCCAGGATCCGGTCGGGTGACCGGGGCTGGGGAGATCGTCCTGCGCACGCCGGGTGGCGCCCATCGGCGCCCGTGGGTGGCAGGGCATCGACGAATGACGATGCCCGGGAGGATCAGCTCGCCTGGAGGCGGCGCAGCTCCTTCACGCCCGAGAGCTGCTCGTGGAACTCGGCGCGGATCGCGTTGAGGTCCGGGCGCTCCACGTCGAGCTCCTCCGCGAGCCGGTTCGCGAGCCACGACTCGGTCGCATCGATGTCGTCGTCCGCGGCCATCACGAGGAAGCAGCAGCGCAGCAGCTGCTCGCGCTCCTCCATCGTGGAGATCGCCTTGAACTCGCGCGCCACGAGGAAGTCCTCGGTCGCCCCGAACTCGCCCGCGAGCGTCGCCGCGAGGTCGACGATGAGGGGTGCGGTGTCGGCGTCGAGCCCGCCCGTCTCGGCCAGGGCGAGCATGACCGCGCGCTCGTCGTCGCTCATGGAGCCGGTGGCGTGCGCGGCGCGCCCGAGGACGTACGCGAACGCCGCGAGGTACCGCGCCCGGGCCGGCGGCAGCGCCGAGAGCTGGGCCGCGATCGATCGCACGCTCTCGGTCATGCCGGTGGTGAGGTCGGGGAGCGGCTTGGCGGCGTCGACCGGGGGCAGCGTCGTGCTGGGGTCCACCGTCGCGTCGGTCGACGCAGACTCCTCGAGATTCAGAACGCGGCGGAAGAGGCTCATCGGGACTCCGAAGGGTTGGTCGTTGTCGGGGTGCGAGTCTAGCGCGGGCCCGCGCGCGGTGGCGGCGTGCGACCGGCGGGCCACGGGTGTGCGCGTTCGCAACACGTTCGCAATGCGAAGGCGGTCTCGCGCGTGCGAGCACGCGCTACGCTCGCGGACACGCCCGCTCCACCCGAGCAACCCGCCAGGAGGGATCCCATGCCCCACGTCCGCGAGCGCGACCCGAACCCCGACGAGGTGCCGGCCGACACGACGACCTCGACCGCCCCTGCCACCGACCGGGACACCTCGTCCGGGCCGGACCAGACGTCGGACGCCGACGTCGAGACCGACGCCGCCGTTCTGGACCCCGAGCCGGGCGCCTGACCGCCTGACCGCCCGGCCCACGCGGCGACCTCCATCGTGAGGCCGTCCGCGACGGGCTATGGCAGCACCACGAACGCGTCGACGGTGACCCGCCCGTCGCCCTTGGGCCGGATCTCGATACGGTGGGTGCCACCGGTCGCCAGGTGCTTGGTGAACAGCATCCGTCGATAGCCGCTCGCGCCGGAGTCAGTGTCGATCGTCGCCACGAGCACGCCATCGACCCGGACCTCGGCGCGGCCGCCGACCGTGCTCCGCGCGGTGACCCACCCGATGTCGCGTCCCGTGAACGTGTAGGTCGCCCGCCGGCCGCTCGATGACGTCCGGCGCGCGGCGCCACCGGAGAACCGGTCGTCGCGCACCGTGGACCAGGTGCCCGTCCAGCGGATGTTGGCGCTGGTCTCCTGCGCCCGCCGCGGAGAGGACGCGGCCCACCCCGGCCGCCGGGCGAACGATCGTTCGGGCCAGGGCGATGCCACGGTCCGCCGCCCGGTGGGCCGTGGTACCGAAGGTGGGACTCGAACCCACACGGGATTGCTCCCAACGGTGTTTGAGACCGTCGCGTCTGCCATTCCGCCACTTCGGCCCGCGGGGAGAGAGTAGCGGAGGCGGGAACCGGATCCGGGTCCGTGTCGTCTTGCCCACGATGCCCAACCGCCGTGCCGGCTCGTCCGGCGACCGTCCCCGGACCCGATGCTAGACTCGCCGCGCCTCACCATCGCCACCAGGAGGGCCGCGCCCGTCGTGGAGGACGCTCGCCCGTCGGAAACCGTCGACGACCCGATCCAGCGCCGTGACCTGATCCTCCTGGAGCAGGCACGCGACGGCTCCCTCGACGCCTTCAACAGCCTCGTCGAGGCGTACCAGGACCACCTGTTCGCCCTCGTGGCCCGCATGGTGCCGGACCGGGACCAGGCCTCGGACGCGGTCCAGGAGGCGTTCTTCTCCGCGTACCGCAACCTGCGCGCGTTCCGCGGCGGCTCCGTCCGATCGTGGCTCAGCCGGATCGCGATCAACGCGGCGATGGACCAGCAGCGGCTGAAGAAGCGCCGCCCCTCGCAGCCCTACCCGGAGCTCGAGGACGAGAGCTGGCAGCCACCCGCGGGCCCCGAGGCGGACCCGCTCCGGACGGCGATGCACGGCGAGCGGTCTCGCGTCCTCCAGGCCGCCCTCGCGGCGATCACGCCCGACCAGCGCTACGCGATCGTGCTGTTCGACGTGGAGGGATACGACTACCAGGAGATCGCCGACCTCACCGGCGTCTCGCTGGGCACCGTGAAGTCACGCATCCATCGGGGACGGCTCGCGCTCCGTGACCGCCTCGAGGGCTCCATCGGCCTGTCCCGCGGGGAGGGCGACTGATGCCGCACATCCCCGACACCCTCCACGACGCCCACGACCTCGAGCTCGTCGCCGCCTACGCCGCGGGCGATGCCGAGGGCCCGGCGCTCGACGAGGCCACGGCGCTCGTCGCGTCGTGCACCGAGTGCGCGGCCCTCCACCACGACCTGCGCGCGATCGCCGCCGCGATGCCCGAGCTCCCGGCGCCCGCCCGGCCCCGTGACTTCCGGCTCACGCCCGAGCAGGCGGCCTCGCTCCGCCCGGGTGGCATCCGCGGCCTGCTCGCCGCGTTCTCGGGTCCCCGGTTCGCCTTCGCCACCCCGCTCGGCACCGGGCTCGCGGCCCTGGGCATCGTCGGCATCCTCGTCGCCTCGGGTGGCTTCGCGAGCGGCGGGGCGTCGAGCGTGGGCCCGGAGGCCGTCACCATCCAGGCGGCGCCCGACCGCGAGCTGGCGAGCGATGCCGCCGCGAACGGCCCGGCAGCCTCGGCGGCCGCGGGCGCGGCACCGGCCGAGACGCCATCGGCCGGCGTGGACACGATGGGCGGTGCGGCACCGGCGCCATCTGCCGCCGCAGCGTCCGAGGCGCCGGTCGGCCCCGAGGCATCCGAGGCGCCCCCGTCGCAGGCGGCGGCGACGCCTGCTCCATCGCCGGACGACCGGTACCTCGCCAACGCTGCACCGTCACCGGGCTCCTCGGCGACGGGCGACCTGCCGGCCGCCGCGATCGAGCCGGGGCCGTCGATCGTCGAGTCGGTGCCGCCGGCGGACGCCACCACGGTCGGGCAGGCACCCATCGGGCCGTGGCCGATGGTGGCCACTGCCGCGCTCCTGGTCGGGCTCGGGCTCGTCTCGCTCCGCTGGGTCGCCCGTCGCGCCACCTGATCCCACCGGCGGAGGACGGCCGCCCCGCGTTCAGTCGCGGAGCGGCAGTCGCACGGTGAACACCGAGCCTCGGCCGGGGACCCCGGCGCTGGCCACGCCGACGGACCCGCCGTGTGCGGCCGCGAGATCCCGCACGATCGCCAGCCCCAGCCCCGATCCGCCCGAATCCGCGCGCCCGTGGAAGCGGTCGAAGACGCGGCCCAGCTCGTCCGGGCCGATGCCCTCGCCGTCGTCGATCACCGCGAGCACCGCATCTGCCTCGGAGGCCCGGACGTCCACCGTCACGTGACCGCCCGCCGGGGTGTGCCGCAGGGCGTTGCCCACGAGGTTGCCCAGGATCTCGCGCACGCGGACCGGGTCCACGCTCGTCACGAGCGCAGGGTCACCGGCCGCGGTCAGTGTCACCCGCCCGGCCTCGGCGCGGGGCCGATGGGCCGCGACGACCTCGTCGGCCAGCGCGCGCACGTCAACCGGCTCGCGGTGCAGCGGGAGCGCCCCGGCCTCGGCGAGCGAGAGGGTGCGCAGGTCGTCGAGGAGGCGGTCCATGACGGCGGTCTCCGCGAGCAGCGGGGCGAGGTGGTCCTCGTCCATCGGGTGGATCCCGTCGAGCATCGCCTCGATGCCGCCTCCCACGACCGTGAGCGGGGTCCGCAGCTCGTGGGTCACGTCGGCGAGGAGCGCCTGGCGATCGGCTCGCGTCCTGTCCAGGCGCTCCGCCATGGCGTTGAACGACGCCGCGAGTCCACGCACGGGCCGTGGCCCGCGTGGGCGAACCCGGACGCCGGGCTCGCCGTCCGCGAGCCGCTCTGCCGCACGGCCGAGCTCGGCGAGCGGCCGGATCGCCGTGGCGAAGACGCGGATCCCGAACAGCACCGCCAGCACGATGACGACGACGACGGCCGCGGCCGTGAGGGCGGACGGGGCCGCGTCCGGGGCGACGAAGCCGAGCAGCGCCCCGGCGACCCACGTCGCCAGGGCCGTGATGACGCCGATGAGCACCACGACCGCGATGACGAAGCAGCCGAGGAACCCGGCGCCGCCGCGCCGGCCCGGCCTGCGCCCGCGGTGGGGTCCGCCGGCCCAGGGCCCGCGCCTGCGCCAGTCGGCGGGCGGCCAGTCGCCACGGGCCCAGCGCTCGCGCGGGTCGTCGTGGCCCCACGGAACCTGGCTGTCGCCGCCCGGATCGTCGTGCATCCGGCCCTCAGGCCTCGCCGTCGGCGAGGGCGTAGCCCACGCCGTGCACGGTCCGCACGTAGCGCGGCGTCCCGGAGCCGGGCTCGAGCTTGCGCCGGAGGTTGCGGATGTGCCCGTCGATCGCGCGCTCGTAGGTCTCGAGCGAGAAGCCGCGGACGGCGTCGAGAAGCTGTGCCCGCGTCCACACCCGGCCGGGCTCGCGTGCCAGGGTCGCGAGCAGCTCGAACTCGGTCGGCGTCAGCGCGACGACACGGCCTGCCGCGGTGACGCGTCGGCGGGCAAGGTCGAGCTCGAGGTCGCCCGCGGTGATCCGCTCGTCAGAGGGCGGCGGGGCGTCGACGCGACGGAGCACGGCGCGCACGCGGGCCACGAGCTCCTTGGGGCTGAACGGCTTCACCACGTAGTCGTCGGCCCCGAGCTCCAGGCCGGTGACCCGGTCCGTCTCGTCACCACGGGCGGTGAGGATCACGATGGGGACGGTCGAGTCGCGCCGGATGGCCCGCACGACGTCCAGCCCGTCCACCCGCGGCAGGCCGAGGTCGAGGACGAGCGCATCCGGCCGCCGGGCGCGGAAGGTGGCGAGGGCCGCCGCCCCGTCGCCCGCGACGAGGACGGCGAAGCCGGCGTGTTCGAGGTAGTCGCGGACGAGGCCAGCGATCTGGGGCTCGTCCTCGGCGACGAGGATCGTGCGCATCGGGTGCTCCGGGAACGGCGAAGACGCCGGGCGAGGATACCCGCCCGGCGTCGCGTGGAGGAGGGTGGTCAGCCAGCCGTGGGCCGGGTGGGGTCGAAGGCGTCGGAGCCGGGTACCGGGGCCTGGCCGGCGGTTCCGCGGGCCTCCTCCTCGTGGAGCCGGCGATGGGCGTCGGCGATCCACTGGCGCCGAGGGTCGCCCGAGCCCATGTCGGCGCCCCACGGGCCGTGGCCCATGCCGCCGGGCTCGCCGTGCCAGCCCCACGCCCCGCGGCGCCGGCCCGCGAACGCGAAGAACAGGAAGCCGAGGAACAGGAAGAAAAACAGGAAGCCGAGACCCGGGAAGCCGCCGCCGAGGTAGACGGCGCCGCCGGCGGCGCCGATGTTCGAGGCGACGCCGGCCTGGAAGCCGACGAGCCCGGCCGCCAGGGCGGTGAGCCCGAGGACGATGACGCCGAAGAGTGCGCGCATGGATGGTGATCTCCGATGGGGCCGGCTCGCTCCGCGGGGCCGGTGTGCTTGACGGCCCTGATGCTCGTCCCGGGATGTGCAGAATCCGTGCGTTCCGCGTGCAGGTCCGATGGATTCCGGCGCGGTGTCCCAAGGGGGTTCGATGACCGATCCGCTCGTGCTCTCCGGTGATGGCGTCTCGATCACCTCACGCGTCGCGCGCGACGTCATCGGGGATGCGCTCACGCTCCGCGCGCAGACCGTCGTGATCCCCGTGGAGCGCCTCGAGCCCGCGTTCTTCGACCTCCGGACCGGGGTCGCGGGGGACATCGTCCAGGCGTTCGTGACGTACCAGCTCCGACTGGTGGTCGTCGGACCGCTGCCGCCCGTCGCCGTCGCGTCCCGCGCCTTCGGGGCGTTCGTCGCCGAGGCGAACCGCGGCACCCAGCTCCGGTTCGTAGAGACGCTCGCGGAGGCCGAGCGCCGCAAACCTGCCGTGCCCTGACGCGGGTCGCGGGTACACTTCGAGGGTCCCTCACCGCACGCTCGGAGCCGATGGAACGCCTCCTGCTGCTCGACGGCAACGGGCTCATCTACCGCGGGTACTTCGCCCTCATCGAGCAGCCCCTCACCACCTCGAAGGGCGAGCTCGTGACCGCCGTGTTCGGCTTCACGAACATCGTGCTGCGCGCGATCCAGGACGCGAAGCCGGACCGGATCGCGGTCGCGTTCGACCTCGGCAAGCCCACGTTCCGCCACGAGCGCTACGCCGAGTACAAGGGCACCCGGACGCGGATGCCGGACGACATGCGGGAGCAGATCCCGAAGGTCCGCGAGGTCGTCAAGGCGCTCGGCATCCCGGTCTACGAGCGCGAGGGGTTCGAGGCGGACGACGCCATCGCGACCCTCGTGGGGCAGGCCGAGGCGGCGGGCCTGGAGACGGTGATCCTGACCGGCGACCTGGACATGCTCCAGCTCGTGTCCCCCAACACGAAGCTCATGGTCTCGCTCCGGGGCGGGATCGCGAACACCGTGACCTACGACCTCGCGAAGATCGAGGAGCGGTGGGGCCTGCGGCCCGACCAGATGCTCGACTACAAGGCGCTCAAGGGCGACTCGACCGACAACATTCCGGGCATTCCCGGCGTCGGGGAGAAGACCGCCTCCAAGCTGGTCCAGACGTGGGGAACGCTCGACGCGCTGTACGAGCACGTGGACGAGGTGGTCCCCGAGAAGCTGCGTGGCCCGCTCGTGGAGTACCGCGACCAGGTCATGGAGTCGCGCGAGCTGATGCGGCTGGTGCGCGCCGGGGACATCGAGCTGGACCTGGAGCGCGGCCGGGTGGGGGAGTACGACCGCGAGGCGGTCGTGCGCCTGTTCCGGGAGTACGAGTTCCGGACGCTCATCGACCGGCTGCCGCCGCTGGTAGGGGAGCGGCCCGAGGAGGCCGTCGCCGCGATGCGCGAGCTGCGCGAGGCCGGATTCCCGGCGGCCCAGGGCGTGGGTCGCGGCGCGGGGCAGGGCCCGGGCGGCCCGAACGCGGGTGGCGCAGGCCGAGCCGGCTACCGCGGGCCCACGTTCGGCTCGGCCGGCGAGCTCCAGCTCACGCTGGACTTCGACCAGATCGGCGGCGGCAGCGCCGCGGCGGGCCCCGCCGCGGCGGGCCCCGCCGCGGACGGGACGACGGCGGGGGTCGGCGCCGGCGACGGGACCGCGTCCGCCGAGACGCGCGCGGAGTACGTCGCGATCGCCGCGGGCGACCTCCCGGCCGCGCTCGCGGCCGCGATCAACGACCCGTCACGGATCGAGGTCGTGGACGCGGGCGGCGTGGCGGCGCTGGAACCCTGGCTCCGGGCGCAGCCGGCGGTGGGCGTGGGACTCGTCGTCGACGACCCGCGGCCGCTCGCCGGGACCCCGCTCGCTCTCGCCGTGGCAGGCATGGACGGGCGCGCGGTCGCCGCGGACGGACCCGATGCGTCGATCGCGCTGCGCCATCTCCTCGAGTCCGTCGACGCTCGCCTCGTTGGGCACGAGGTCAAGCCGATCCTCACCGCGCGGTTCGCGGAGGACGCCGGCGCGACGCCGCTCGTCGTCGCCTTCGACACGCAGATCGCCGCCTACCTCGTGAACGCCGCCCTGCGTGCGCAGAAGATCGCGGACGTCGTCGCGGAGCGCCTGGACCTCGTCCTCCCGCCCACGGCGGCGGGCTTCCCGCCGACGGCCGTCGCCGGGCTGGACGCGCTGTCCGCGCTCGCGGTCCGGCCGTCGCTCGAGACGGCGCTCAAGGCGGACGGGGTGGAGCGGATCTTCGCCGAGATGGAGCTCCCCCTCATCCCGATCCTCGCCAGGATGGAGGCGGCGGGCGTGGCGCTCGACCGGGATGCGCTGCGGATGCTCGAGGTGGAGTTCGCGGCCGAGATCACCCGCCTGGAGCGCGAGATCTACGACGCGGTGGGCCACGAGTTCACGATCGGGAGTCCCAAGCAGCTGGGCGAGATCCTGTTCGTCGAGATCGGCCTGCCGAAGGGCCGCAAGACGAAGACCGGCTACTCCACCGACGCGAGCGTGCTGGAGGAGCTGCGGGGCGTGCACCCGGTGATCCAGCCGATCCTCGACTGGCGGATCTTCACCAAGCTCCGCTCGACCTACGTGGAGGCGCTGCCGAACCTCATCGGCCCGGACGGGCGGCTCCACACGCTGTTCAACCAGGCCGTGGCCGCCACGGGCCGGCTCTCGAGCTCTGACCCGAACCTGCAGAACATCCCGATCCGGACGCCGCTGGGGCGGCGGATCCGGCATGCGTTCGTGGCGGGGTCCCCGGATACGACGCTGGTGGCGGCGGACTACAGCCAGATCGAGCTCCGGATCCTCGCCCACGTGAGCGGCGACGAGCACCTCCGCGACGCCTTCGAGCGCGACGCCGACATCCACCGCGAGACGGCCGCCCGCGTGCTGCGCAAGGCGCCCGAGGACGTCACCAGCGACGAGCGGTCGATGGCCAAGATGGTCAACTTCGGGCTCGCCTACGGGATGAGCGACTTCGGGCTGGCGAGCCGGGCGAACATCAGCCGCCAGGACGCCCAGGAGTTCGTCAACAGCTACTTCGCGGCGTACGGCGGGATCAGCCGCTACATGCTCCACATCCGCGAGACGGCGGGGGAGACCGGGTACGTCTCGACCCTCCTGGGCCGCAAGCGCCAGATCCCCGAGCTCGCGTCCGCCAACCGGGCCCTCAAGGCCGCGGGCGAGCGGATGGCGATCAACATGCCGATCCAGGGGACGGCCGCGGACATCGTGAAGATCGCGATGATCCGGCTCGACAAGGCGCTCCGCGCGGGCGGGTTCCGCGCCCAGCTGATCCTGTCCGTCCACGACGAGCTCCTGCTCGAGGCGCCGCGCGACGAGGTGGACAGGCTGGTGCCGGTGCTCCGCGAGGCGATGGAGGGGGCGCTGCCGCTGGCGGTGCCGCTCACCGTCGAGGCCAAGACGGGCGACTCGTGGGAGGGGATGACCCCGGTGTCGCGCCGCGACGCCGTGCTGGCCGAGGTCGGCGAGGCGCCCGCGGACCTCTAGGCCGGGGCCGCGGTTGTTCGGGCCGTCCGCCGGTGCGGCCGCGCGCCTGCGCCGGCACTCCTCGCCCCTGCGCGCCCGCGCCGGCGATCCTCGCCGCGCGTCCGATGCGCAGTCGGATGAAGCCACGCGCGTCCTGCCATCCGCATGCGCGGAACGCGCGCGGGCCGGGGCGCTCATCCGCGAGATGCCACCGGGGCGCACGCAACGAGCGCACCTTCATCCGAATGCGCACGACGGTGGCACGGACGCGCGGCCGACGCCTGGCTCACGGGCGCGCGAGCGCGGGCGCCCGGCGGTCCGGACCACGCGCCTCCGCGTGACGGGCCGGTCCTCGGTCCCGGCGCGGCTACCCCCCGGCCGGTACCCGGTTCGCGCGCCGGCCCAGCGGGCCCCCGGTGAGCGGCCCCGCGGCGAGGGCGATGACCACGGCCGCGGCGAGCGGGATGACGAACGCGGCGCCGAGCCCGAAGGCATCCGCAGCGAGCCCGACGGCGGCCGGGGCGAACACCAGGCCGAACCGGACCATCCACGCGGCGAGCGCCACCCCGTGCCCGGCCGGGATCCCCGGCCGCGATCCGGCCACGCCGACCATCACCGGGAACATCGGGGAGGTGCCGAGGCCCACGGCCGCGAACCCGCCGAACGCGAGGAGCGGCTGGGCAAGCGGGCCGGACGCGATGACCGCGAGCACGCCCGCGCCCCCGATGAGCGCGCCGATGCGCACGATCCTGCGCTCGCCCCAGCGGTCCACCCAGCGGTCGTTGGTGAGCCGGCCGAGGACCATCGCGGCCATGTACACCACGTAGGCGAGCGCGGCCAGGCCCTGCGGCTGGAGCAGCACCTCCGCGAGGTAGACGGCGCTCCACGTGGCCGCCGAGCCCTGGAGGATCACGCACAGGATTCCGAGCATCGCGATCGGGGCAAGGATCCGCAGCAGCCGCGGCGCATGCCGGAGCGTGACCGGCTCGAGCGCGGCCTCGTGCGCGGGATGGACGTCCGCGATGGCCGCCGGCAGCATCGCGCGCGCCGTGGCGAGGATCGCGAACGCCATCGCGAGCCCCGCGAGCCCGAGATGGACCGAGACCGGAACAGCGAGCCCGGCCGCGACCGCGCCGATCGCGCCGGCGACCATCGAGCCCACGCTCCACATCCCGTGAAAGCCCTGGAGGATCGAGCGGCCGTAGCGTCGCTGGACCCCGATGCCGTGCGAGTTCATGGCGGCGTCCATCGTGGCGTCGAACGCGCCCATCACGAGGAACGCCGCGGCCAGCACCGCCCACGAACCCGCGAACCCGACGCCCAGGAGCAGCCCCGCCGTCACCGTGCCTGCGACCGTCGCGACGCGCCCGCTCCCGAAGCGCGCGATGAGCGCGCCCGCGAACACGCCCATCAGGAGCCCGCCGATCGGCGCCGCGGCGACCGCGAGGCCAAGCTCCGAGTTCGAGAGACCGAGCGAGTCCTTGATCGCCGGGAGCCGCGGCAGGACGGACGCGGAGATCGCGCCGTTCGCGAAGAACAGCACGCTGACGGCCATCCGGGCTGCGCGGGCGCGCGCGGGCGAGAGCTCGACGGTCATGGGCGATCCATGGTGCCCGATGCGGACCCGCCGTGGGGCTCGCCGATGCGGTCGCGTCCGGCGGGCACCTGTCCTATCGTCACGGGCGATGCCTGAGCTCCCCGAGGTCGAGACCGTCGCGCGCGACCTCCGTCGCCACCTGCTGCCCGAGGGCGGCGGCCCCGGCCCGGAGATCACCGGCGCGCGCGTCTCGTGGACGCGGACGCTGCGGGACGAGGACCCGGCCGCGTTCGTCGAGGGCGTCACCGGCCGGCGCATCGAGGCCATCGGCCGACGCGGCAAGCAGATCATCGTGGACCTGACCGGCGGGGCGTTCCTCACCATCCATCTCAAGATGACGGGCCAGGTGTTCGTCGTGCCCGCCGCCGTCCCCGTCGACCCCTATGAGCGGCTGGCAATGGCGCTGGACGACGGCCGGGAGATCCGCTTCCGGGACGTCCGCAAGTTCGGGCGGGTCGGGCTGTACCTCGCGGACGACGACCCCTTCGACGGCATCGGTCCCGAGCCCCTGGACCCGGGGTTCACGCTCAAGGTGTTCCGGAGCCGGATTCGGGGCCGACGGGCGCGGCTCAAGCCGCTGCTCGTGGACCAGGCGTTCGTGGCCGGCGTGGGCAACATCTACGCGGACGAGGCGCTGTGGCGCTCGAGGCTCCACCCGCTGCGCTCGGCGCGGTCGCTCCGTCCCTCGGACGAGCGGGCGCTGTGGCGCAGCATCGTCGAGATCCTGGCGGAGGCCGTCGAGCGGCGCGGCAGCTCGATCGACGACTACACGGCCCCGGACGGCGACGGCGCGATGCAGGAGCGGCTCGACGTCTACCAGCGGACGGGCGAGGCCTGCCACCGGTGCGGGCGCCCCATCCGGCGGATCGTCATCGGCATCCGCGCGACCCACTTCTGCTCGTGGTGCCAGCGCCTGCCCGCGGCCGAGCGCCCGGCTGCCGCGACCCTCCTCGCCACGATGACGCCGCACCGCGGAGCCACGACGACGGGTCGGCGCGGCCGGCGATGGGTGGAGCTCGACGGCGAGGGGTCGCTTGGCCGGACCCCGGACGAGGCGGCCGAGGCGCGGGCCCGCACCGCGCGCACGAAGGC
>JAICUV010000182.1 GCA_025935655.1 Chloroflexota bacterium
ACGCCGGGCGCGACCTGGCTGAGGTCGACGGTCGCGGTCGCGAGGTCGGGGCCCACGAGCGCGACCTGCGTCCGGTAGAAGTCGCGCGCCGACCCGTCCTCGTTGACGCTCTGGACGCGCAGGTACGAGCGCCCGCCGCGGTCCACGAACGACGCCTCGATGCCGCCGCTCTCCTCGCCCGGGAACGTCCAGCCGACCATCTGGCTGAATAACGTCGAGAAGCCGGTCCAGCCGATCCAGCTCTTGGCCCAGCGCCCCGTCGAGTCCGACGTCCACGCCACCGACCGCCCGAGGCCGTACTGCCACTGGGCGAGGAGCGGGTCGTCGCGCGCGGTGACGAGCACGGTCTGGGCCGCGGCCTTCGCGGTCGTGCCGTTGTAGCCGAGGAGGCTCGGGAACCCGCCGTCGATGCCGCGCAGGATCGGCGACGACGAGGTGAGGATCGGGAAGAACTTCTCCTCCACGATCTGCTGGCCGGAGACCTGCTGCGTCTCCTTGAGGAAGATGTCGGGGATCGAGGCGGGGTTCGCCGCGTCGTAGAAGCGTCCGCCGCCCCGGCGGGCCAGCTGCTGCAGGAACGGGTTCGCGCCACCGCCTGCGCCGACCGTGGACAAGGTGATCCCGGCGGCCTTCATGTCCTTGAGGATCCCGTCGTACTGGCCGCTGCTCGACCAGCCGTCGGTCAGCAGGATGATGTGGCGCCGCGTCGCGGTGGCGTTCTTGAGCGAGGCGACCGCCTGGTCCAGGCCCGCGAAGATGTTGGTCTGGCCGTCCGGGACGATCGCGTTGAGCTGCGACTGGAGGTCCGTGACGCCGCCCAGCGGGCCGGTCTTCACGACCCAGTGCGCGGCGCTGTCGAAGGCGACGACGCCGAACTCGTCCTGGGCGGTCAGCGCGGCCGCGGCGCGCAGGATCGCCTCCTTGCCGATGTCCGTCTTCTTGACTCCGGCGATCCCCGCGCCGCCGTTGTTCATGCCGCCGTTGAACGAGTTGCAGTGGCAGGCGTCCATCGAGCCCGACTTGTCGATGACGACGACGAGCGCGACATCGGGCTGCTTCTGGCGGTCGCGGACCCCCATGTCCACCGGGAGCGTCTCCTCCAACGGCGTGTCCGTGTAGCCGCCGGCGCCGTACGCACGGGGTCCGCCGATCGTCACCAATCCGCGGCCGAGGTCCCGGACGTAGACCTGGAGGGCCGCGAGCGCCTTGTCGGTGAGCCGCAGCCGCGGCACGTCCACGAGCACGACCGAGTCGTAGTCCGCGAGCCCCGCGAGGTCCGACGGGAGCGCCTCGGGGATCACGGTGTCCAGGTTCTGGCGCTCGGCCTGGAGCGCCGCGACGAGCTGTGCAGCGACCTCCTCGTCGCCCTTGACGATGAGCACCCGCGGCTCGCCCTTGACGATCGTGTTGGCGTCCGCGCGGTCGTTCTGGTTGAACGTGTCGCGGGCCGCCTCGACGACGACCCGGAAGCGCAGGAAGCCCGGGTCCTTGGGGGTGAAGGTGAACGACAGCCGGTTGGGGCCCGCGTCGAGCGTCACCGGCTGCGACTTGGCGAGCTCCCCGTTCACGAACAGGCGCGCCGTGGCCGGCTGGGCGACCGTCGAGGTGATGTCGGCGGTCACCTGGATCGACTCGCCGAGGCGCGCGGTGGACGGGGCGGCGAGCCGCTCCACGAGGACCTCGTCGCGGCCGCCAAGACCCACCAGGCGCGTCTCGATCTGGATCCCCCGGGCGGCGGCCAGCGCAGCCTCGCTCTGGCCCGACCCGGTCGTGTCGTTGCCGTCCGACAGCAGCACGATCCGCTTCTGGGCGTCATCCGGGAACAGCGCGGCGGCGAGTCGCAGCGCGGCGCCGATGTCCGTCGCCGAGGTCACGGGCGTGGACGCGATCCGGTCGATCTCGGCGAGCTCGGACGGGAGCCGCTCCACGAGCGCATCGCCGCCGAAGGCGACGATCCCGGCCACGTCCTCGTCCTGCTTCGCCTCCAGCGCCTGGCGGACGTAGGCGAGGGTCTCCTCGCGGCCCTGCGTCCCGACCGAGTCGGACAGATCGACGACGAACACCACCGCGAGCCGGTCCACGGGGAGCACGAGCTGGAGCCCCGCGAGCGCGAACACGAGCGCCGACAGGAGCCCGATCCGCAGCGCCAGGGCCACCCGCCGGCGGCCGGCGCCGAGCCGGCGGCGCGACCCGACGTGCAGCAGGACGACGAGCGCGACGAGCGGCGGGAGCAGGAGCAGCGCAAGCGGCGCGTCGAAGGTGACGCCCATCACGCCCCCCGGCCGGGTGTCGGCGCACGCCGCCGGCCGAGCCTCGCGGTGATGGCGCGGCGCAACCGCGCGAGCGTGTCGCGCTCGTACACGAGCCACTCGATCGTGAGCACGAGCAGCGCGATCAGCACGATCGGGATCCACAGCTCGTCGCGCGCGTTCGGGCGGTCGCGGACGGCTGCGGCCTGGCCCGTCCCCGGGCTGGCGGCGGGTGCGCCGAGCGCCGTGAGCGCCGCGACGTCGCCGGGAGCGATCCGGGATTCGTCGACGTCGAGCAGGTCGACGGCGAAGCGGACCGGCGCGTCGGGGTCGGTGGCTCGCGCGACCGGGGATGCGCCGGCGGACGCGGGCGGCGCGGTGGCGGCAGCGCCCGATGGCGCCGCGGTGGCGTCGGGATCCGCCATCGGGGTCACCGTGTAGACGCCCAGGAGGTCCGTCCGCGCGAACGTGACGGTCGCGGCGTCCGCGGTCGGCGCGACGAGCTCGTCCACGGAGCCGTCCGGCCGCTCCACCCGGACGCCGGTTGCGCCGGCCGGGATGGCGAGCGTCACCGGTGCGCCGGGCGCGACCGCGTCCGCCGGGGTCGCAGATCCGCCCATGAGCTGGCCCGTGAGGTTGGCGAGGAGCACGGGGAACGCCACCTGGAGCGGCAGGTCGGAGCGGCGCGGCTCGAACGCCATCACCGCCGCCGGCCGCCCATCGAGCGTGCCCGCGTAGAGCAGCGGCGACCCGCCGGGCCCGGGGATGATCGCCTTGGCCCAGGCGGGCAGGTCGAGCTTCTCCGCCTCCCCGACGTGGACCGTCGAGAGGTCGACGTAGCGCAGGATCGGGTCGTCGGGGTCGGTGACGCCGATCGCCGGGTTCGTGAGCGTCCCGGTGACCTCGCCGAGGTCCGATGTCCGCGGCGGGGAGATCGCGAACACCGGGTTCGGCGGGAGCTCGGCCGGGAGGTAGCGGCTGAAGATCACGAGCTCGAACTGGTCCAGGCCGGTCGTGGTCGCGTAGTCCGCGCCGGAGCGGTAGTACAGCTCCGTGTCCGGCAGGTAGGACAGCGCCGTCTCGAGGTAGGGATCGCGCTCGCCCACGAGCAGGATCTGGCGCAGCGCCTGGGGCGGGACGATGGCCCACGCGCGGTCGTCGACGGCCAGGGGATCGGCGGCGCCGGTGGCGGTCTCGTCGGCGCTGGTCAGGCGGACCTCGATCACGGATGCCGGGCTGTCCGGGTCGTCCACGTCGTCGATCGAGACGTCGGTCCGCCGCTGCGGATCGAGCCGGACCGTGCGCGCCTCGCGCAGCCGGCCATCGGCGTACACCTCGAGGCGGCGGTCGACCAGCTCGAGGCCCAGGTTGGCGACCGACACGAACGCGCTGTGCGAGAGGTTGTTGGGCTGGGTGCGGACGGCGAGGGCGACGATCGCCTGGTTGTTCGCCTCGCGTCCCACCTGGAGGACGCGGACGGGCGCCTCGAGCGAGCCGGCCGGCGGCGTGGCCAGCGCGGCGTCCGTGGCCACGAGGATCTCGGCGTCGCCCGACCGTGCCGCGAGGGCCGAGGCGAGCCGCAGCGCATCACCGAGGTCGCCGATGTCCGAGCTCGGCGCGATGGACGCGATCGCCTGCTTCACGCGCCCGAGGTCCGTCGTGCCGTTGGCGATGACCTTCGCGGTGCGACCTGCGGAGATGACGCTCACCTTGCCGCCCGCGGGGAGGTCCTTGAGGGCGTCGACCGCCGCCGCCTTCGCCGCGTCCAGCCGGGTCGGCGTGACGTCGGTGGCCTGCATCGACGCCGAGGTGTCCACGACGAGCACGAGGTCGCCCGCGAGGCCGGCGGGCCGTTCGACGAACGGCCGCGCCGCGAGGATCGCGAGGATCGCGACGAGCAGCAGCTGGAGCAGGAGCAGCAGGCTGCGGCGGAGCTTCTGCCACGGCGCGTTCGCCTCGACGTCCGCCACCAGCGCCTGCCACAGGAGCGTGGACGGGATGACCGCCCGGTCGCGCCGCAGCTTGAGCAGGTACATCGCGACGACGACGGGCAGGAACAGCAGCCCGGCGAGCGCGAGCGGCGCGAGGAAGCTCATCAGCCCACGACCCGGCGTCGGCGGAGCTCCGCGAACACGAGGTCGGCGAGCGGCACGTCGGAGGACAGCGGCACGTACGAGGCGCGACGCTTCGCCGCGAGGTCGGCCAGCGATTCCTGCCAGGCGGCGACCCGCGCCTTGTAGTCGTCGAGCGTCGCGAGGTCCACGGTCACGTCGATGCCGTCACCGGTCTCGCTGTCGACGAGGCGCAGGTCGCCCTCCAGCGCGGGATCCAGCTCGTCCGGGGAGAGGATGTGGAGCACGATCAGCTCCGAGCCCTGCGCCGCGAGCTCGCGGATGACCTTGTCCGCCGCCGGATCGAGCAGGTCGGAGAGCAGCACCACGACGCCGCGCCCGGAGAGCATCGCCGCCGCGTGGCGGGCGGACGCGAGCAGGTCGGTGGGTCCGTCCGCGGGCTGGATGGTCGACAGGTTCGCGAGCAGCCGGAAGACGCGCCCCGAGCCCCGGAGCCCGCTCTGCCGGCGGGCCATGCGACCGCTGAGCGCGCTCACGACCACGCGGTCCTCGCCCGACAGCGCGATGTATCCCAGTGCCGCCGCCGCCCGCTTCGCGAACAGGAGCTTCTCGGGCCGGCCGAACGCCATCGACGGGCTGGCGTCGACGAGGAACGTGATCGTCACGTCCTCCTCCTCGACGAACAGCTTGACGAACAGCTTCTCGAGCCGCGCGTAGACGTTCCAGTCGAGCTGCCGCAGGTCGTCGCCGAGCGCGTACTCCCGGTAGTCGGCGAACTCGACGCTCTGGCCGCGCTTCACCGACCGCCGTCCGCCCTTGAGGCCGCCGCGCACGGGCTGCTTCATGAGCACGCCGAGGCGCTCGAGCTGGCGCAGGAAGCCCTCGTCGAACACCGTCGGGTCGAGCGCGTTCGGGAGGAACGCCCTGACGCCCGTGGGACGCGCGGCGGCGATCGGGGCCGGCGCGTCGGGCGTGGCGGCGTCCACCGGGCGCGCGTCGACCGGTTCGGGCGGCGGGGCGGGGGAGAGGCTCATCGGGTCGCGGGGTGCCGTGCCGCCTACTCGACGGCGGGCGGCGCGACCTCGTCCAGGATCGAGCGGACCACGGCCTCGGACGTGATGCCCTCGGCCTCACCCTCGAAGTTGAGGATCACGCGGTGACGGAGCGCCGGCAGCGCGGCCGCCCGGACGTCGTCCACGGAGACGTTGAACCGTCCGTCCATCAGCGCCAGGATCTTGCCCGCGGTCACCAGCGCCTGCGCGCCGCGGGGCGAGCCGCCGTAGCGCACGTACTGGCGCACCAGGCCCGGGGCTCGACGATTGTCCGGGTGCGTCGCCGACAGCACCGACACGGCGTAGGCCGTGATGTGCGGGGCGATCGGCACCGCGCGCGCCAGCCGCTGCATCTCGACGATCTCGGCCGCGGTCGCGGCCTGCTGGGCGCTGGGCGAGTCGGCGCCGGTCGTCCGATCCAGGATCGAGACCAGGTCCTCCTCCGAGGGGAACGGGACCATGACCTTGAGCAGGAACCGGTCGAGCTGTGCCTCGGGCAGCGGGTAGGTGCCCTCCATCTCGAGCGGGTTCTGGGTCGCGAGGACGAAGAACGGCGGGTCCAGGGGGTAGCGGTTGCGCGCGACGGTGACCTGGTGCTCCTGCATCGCCTCGAGCAGCGAGCTCTGGGTCTTGGGGGTCGCGCGGTTGATCTCGTCGGCGAGGACCATGTTCGCGAAGATCGGGCCCGGCTGGAACCGGAACACCCGGGCGCCCGCCTCCTCGATCAGGATGTTGGTGCCGGTGATGTCCGCCGGCATGAGGTCCGGCGTGAACTGGATGCGGTTGAACGTGCAGTCGATGACGTCGGCGATCGTGCGCACGAGCATCGTCTTGCCCAGGCCCGGGACCCCCTCGAGGAGGACGTGGCTGTTGGCGAGCAGGCCGACCAGCGTGTGCCGGACGAGCTCGCGCTGTCCGACGATGACCTTGCCGACCTCGGCCTCGATGGCCTGCGCGCGCTCGGCGAACGCCTCGGGTGCGATGCGCGGCGGGGCGGCCGCCGTCGTGGCGGTCCCGGCCGGGGCGGGGGATGCGTCCATGGGTCCTCCGGGTTGCGGGGCCGCGCCGTGGGGCGCGGGCCTCACTGCTGGGGATCGAGCGAGGTGAAGTAGTCGCGCACGTAGTCCTTGACCGAGATCGGGACGTACGAGCGGTCGAGCGTCGTGAGCGCGTAGCTGTAGAAGTCGCCGTAGACCTGCGAGTACGGGACGTAGGCGCCGTTGTTGCTGCCCTGGCCCTGCTGGTTGCCCTGCTGCGTCTGGCCGTCGCCGCCGGTACCCGCGACGTACGACGGATCGCCGGGCTTCCCGAGCCGGTCGAACGGAGCGAACACGGATCCGAGGTCGCCACCGAGCTCGGCGGGCCTGTTCGGGTTGGTCGGACCACCCGGCCTCCCGTTGGAGGTGCCGCTGCCGAGGTGGCTCGCATTCGAGCCGCCCCCACCGAGCGAGCCGCTGCCCTGGCCTTGGCCTTGACCCTGGCCCTGCCCCTGACCTTGACCTTGACCTTGACCTTGACCCTGGCCCTGACCTTGACCTTGACCTTGACCCTGGCCCTGACCCTGACCCTGGCC
>JAICUV010000146.1 GCA_025935655.1 Chloroflexota bacterium
GGCGAGGGCGGCGTCGTGATCCCCCCGGAGGGATACCTTCGTGCGGTTCGCCGCCTGTGCACGGAGCACGACGTCCTGATGCTGGCGGACGAGATCCAGTCGGGCCTCGCGCGCACGGGCCTCACGTTCGCGTGCGAGCACGAGGGCGTCGCCCCGGACGCGTACATCCTGGGCAAGGCGCTGGGCGGCGGAATCCTGCCCGTGTCGGCCGTCGTGTCCTCCGCGGAGATCATGGGCGTGTTCCACCCGGGCCAGCACGGCTCGACCTTCGGCGGCAACCCGCTCGCGTGCGCCGTGGGGATCGAGGTCGTGCGGATGCTCGAGAGCGGCGAGTGGCAGGCGCGGGCGGCGAGCCTCGGCGCCGACCTTGAGGCGATGCTCATGGCGCTGCCTGACTCGCGCGTGTCCGCGATCCGTGTCCGCGGCCTGTGGGCCGGCATCGACGTCGTGGGCCGGACGGGCCGCTCGGTGTGCGAGGGCCTCATGGCGCGCGGCGTGCTGGCCAAGGACACGCACGGCGCCACGATCCGTCTCGCCCCGCCGCTCGTGATCGAGCGGGACGAGCTCGCGTGGGCCGTCGAGCAGCTGCGCGAGGAGCTCGAGACCGGCGCCGCCTGACGGCGGCCCGGTGCCGGGCGTGCGCCTGTCCTTGCCGCAGGAGGTAGCCTTGGGGGGAAGCCTCGAGAGCCGGGGCCCTTCGAATCGAGGCATGATGACCAAGCATTCCAAGCTCGAGCGCGAGCGCCGGGCCGCCGAATCCGAGCGGATGGTCGAGATCGGCCGGGCGTGGACCGCGAGCATTCCGGCGCCGGTCGCGGCCGAGTTCGCGAAGGAAGTCGCCGCGGCCCAGACGCGCGTCTACGAGAAGCCGGCCGACATGGCCCCGGGCACGCTGCCGAACCCGCCGCGCCCCGGCCGTGAGCCCAAGCCCGTCCGCGAAGAGAACCCGCGCGGCCGCCGCTAGGCGATCGAACCCGCGCTACGCGGGCGGCGGTGGCGGGAGCAGCGGGCCCGCGTCGTCGCTCGCGGGCTGCTGAGCCGGGGCCACCGGCGACGTCGGCGCGGGCGCGTCGTGCGGTCGATAGACCGGCACGCTCCGTTGCGGCGCATGCGCACCAGCCGTCTCGACCGGGTCCGCGCTGACCGGCGGCACCGCGTCCGCGGGCATGGCCGCGACCGGTTGGGCGACCGCTGCACCCGCCGGCCCCGCGCCCAGCACCACCGCCTGGATCTCCCGTTCACGCGCCGCGGCGCGTGATTCCACGCGCGCGATGATCACGATGAGGAGCACCGCTCCCGCCGCCGTCATCAGCTCCGTGATGACGGACAGGATGAAGGTCTGGTCGAGCACCCCGCCGAACGCCGCGACCAGCCCGTCACGGGTGGGGTTCGTCGTGATCGCGCCGACGGCATTGGCCGTGATCGCGACCGTCCCCAACACCCCGAGCAGCCAGCTGCCGACGAGGCCGATGAACGCGGCCAGGACGAGGAAGAACCCGCCGCCATTCGGATCGAGGCGGTACATCGCGTCCTGGACCATTCCCGGGACCTTGATGAAGTTGACGATCGGGATGATCGGGTAGACCAGCGCCTTGACCGGCGTCCAGGTCGGCGTGCCGCCGCCCAGGACCGGGATGTTGAGACAGACCCGCGACAGCCAGGCGCCGAAGGCGAGGACCGCGACGACCGTGAGGGGGAAGTGGAGCACGCCGATGGTCGACGGCTGCCGCTGCTCCGCGAGGACGCGGTCCACGAGCGCGGTGTCGCCCGACGCGACGGCCTGCAGGAACGCACCGCGCAGCTCGTCGAGCGTCCTGATGGCCTCGAACACGAGGACGACGCCGATCAACGCCACGACCGCGATCAACGCGCCGGCGACGAACGCGAACGGGAGCGAGGAGTGGTAGGCGTTGACGCTTCGCTGCGCGAGGGCAGCGTCCATGCGGACGTCCGGCCCGTCCGGGGCGGCGACGTGCTCCTTGCGCTCTCCGCACGAGTAGCACCGGCTGTCCCGCACGCGGTTGATGGACTTGCACTTCGTGCAGACCCAGACGTCGGTCATGACGCGAGCATACCGGCGCGGGTTGACGCTCCGGGTGTCGACGGGCACAGTCCGCGCATGCGCGCTCCGCGGTTCACGATGGTCGTCCTGCTCGTCGCGGACCTGCCGCGATCGGTCGCGTTCTACCGGCGCCTGGGGGTCCAATTCCCACCCGACGTGGAGGCGCGCCGGGACGTGGTCGTGGAGCTGGGCGGCGGCCACAACCTCGTGATCACGACCACGTTCGTCCGCAACGTCCCCGACCACGAGCCACCGGCCGGCGGCTCGCGCGCGATGCTCGAGTTCTTCGTCGATGGCGACGACGCCGTCGACGCCACGTGGGCGGAGCTCGTCGGGGCCGGGTATCGCGGACGCCGCGCGCCGTTCCGGACCGACTTCGGCGCGTGGATGTGCCTCGTGGACGACCCGGACGGCAACACCGTGCTCGTGACGGCCGGGTAGCGCCTAGCCTGCCCTCGTCGCGCGCGCCACGCCGAACGTGACAGCCCGGGTCTGGGCGAGCGGCTCGCGGAACTCGAGCAGCGCCTGGCCCTCGGCGATCGCCTCGTCCCGCTGGTCGGCCGTCAGCGCGACGAACGGGTCGAGGACCAGGGTCGCGGTGCCGTCATCGCGGGCGATCCGCCACTGCCCGGCGACGAACCCGTCCACGAGGAAGGTTCCCGTGAAGCCCGTGATCCGCCCGGCGCTCTCCGGGGCGACGATCCGCGCGCGGTCCGCGTGCGACAGCGCCACGTTGTCGTACTCGGGGAGGAACCGGAACGGCGCCGGCGTGTCGGGGTGGGGGACGGGCGCGTCCGGCAGGTCGAACAGCTCGCGACCGGACTCGTCCCGCCACGTGCGCAGGCGCGGCCGCAGGGGCTCCAGGACCTCGCGGAACCCGGTGAGCCACGACCACGTGGCGAGGTCTGCCGGCGTGGCGGGGCCGAACGCGGCGAGGTAGCGCAGCACGAGGTCCTCCACGGTGGCGCCGTCCGGGTGCTCGCTCCCGGTCGTCCCCAGCCACGAGTCGAGGTGGCGCCAGCGCGCCTGCCCGGACCGGCCCCACAGCCCGCGCGGCGGGACCTGGACGATCGGCAGGAGGAACCGCGCGGCGTACGCCAGCGAGGATGCCGGCCGGCCCGGCCAGCGCTCCTCGAGCCGCCGGCCCAGCTCCGCCAGCGTCAGCGTCTCATGGAGCATCGGCCGAGCCGCATCGAGGATGTCCTCGACCCCGATGCCCGGGAGGTCCCTGCGGAACGGGCTGTGCGACCAGGCACGCACGAGGACCGGCCGGACGAGCGGCCACGTGGATCTCGCGTCGTCGTCCGTGACGAGGTGGAGCGTCGTGCGCAGCAGCCCGATCCGGACGGCGCGCCCGTCGCCGACCGCGTCGGAGAGCTCGATCGCGGAGAAGCCGTCGATCCGCGACCACAGGGCCAGGTAGGGGTCCTGCGGGTTCTGCGCCTGGAGCGCGACGAGGTGCCGCACCATCGCGAGCGGTGGCGCCGGGCTCCGCTCGAGGAGGTGCTGACGAGCCAGCAGGGCGCGATTGAGGGCGCGCGTCGACAGGGTCGGCGGCGTCACCCGTCAGACGCGGGCGAGGAACGCGAGCACGCGCTCGGTGAGCAGCGCCGTCGCGTCGGGGTCGTAGGACGGGAGCGAGCTGTCCGCGAAGTAGTGCTGGTCGCCGGGGTAGAGGAACAGCTCCGCGTCGTCGACGTTCGCCACGATCTCGCGCGCGGCGTCGATGTCACCCTCGCCCACGAAGATCGGGTCGTTGTCCATGCCGTGGATCTGGACGGGCACGCCCGTCGGCCACGGCCCGAACGCCCACTCGCCCGAGATCGGGATGGCGGAGAAGAACAGCAGCGCGCCGCGGGCGCCCGGCCGCGTCTGCGCGAGCTCCTGCGCGATCGCCTCGCCGAACGACATGCCGGCGTACACGAGGTCGTTCGGCAGATCGTCGGCAGTCCGGACGCCTCGGGCACGCAGCTCGTCGAACCCAGACGCCTTGATGTGGGCCATGCCCTCGTCGATCGACGCGAACGTCTGCCCGTCGAACAGGTCCGGCGTGTGGACCGTATGGCCCGCGGCCCGGAGCTCGTCGGCGAAGGCGATGACGCCCGGGGTCAGCCCCTGTGCGTGATGGAACAGCAGGACCTCGGCCATGGGAGCCTCACGTGCGGGGTGGTCGGGAGCGCGTGCCCGCCACTGTACGGGCAATCCATGCCAGGTCCCGTCAACAACGCCGGCGAGGCGTCACAGCCGGGCGAGGATCGTCGGACCCTTGCAGATCCCGGGCGAGTCGGGCGTGCCGACTTCGTAGCCGTCGGGATACACCCAGATCCAGTCGTGCAGCGCCGCGAGGTCCGTCCCGCGCCCCAGGACGCCGATGTATGCCTGGTCACACGTCGCACGCACGTTCGCGGTCCCGTTCTCGTCGCGGAAGCAGCCCGCGCGGTTGGGCGAGAGGACCGAGCCCTCCCAGGTGAACACGCCGGGGTCGTCGATGCTGCCCTCGCCGTCGCCCGGGGTCCAGGCCGTCTCGCCGGGCGTGCCCCGGACGCAATCGCCCTCGTTGGGGTCGATGCCATAGGACGCCATCCGGGCCATGTAGGCGTTCGCCGCCTCGTTGCGGGACGCGAACCAGTAGATCCCGATGCGGGCGACGAGCGGGTCGGCGGGCTGGCACTCGACCCCGTACAGCGCGCCCTCGGGCAGGTCCGCCCTGCGGGGCGCGCACTCGCTCGCCGCATCAGCCCGGAGGTAGCCCAGCATGGCCGCCTCGTCGGAGGTCAGCGATGGGGCGGGCGTGGCGGGCCCGGGCGTCACCGTTGCGTCGGGGGTGGCCGCGGGCTCGGGCGAGCCGGAGCCCTCCGGTGACGAGGGAGCGACCGACGGCGTGGGCGGTGCCGACGGCGCGGCGCTCGGCGCAGGTGACGCGGGTGCCGGCGGTGTCGAGCAGGCGGCGAGCAGGGTGACCGCGGACAGGAGCAGCGCTGCGGGTCGCACGTCGGATGATCCTCGAGAAGGGGCGCATGAGGTGGATGCGAAACCGATGCCCACGATCATCGCAGCGCGACGCGCCGTCGTTGGACGCTTGTCGCATCCGGCCATGGACGACGGTCGCCGACGAAGCTGGGTCGATCGAACATGACTGCCGGTGTCAGGATCCGCCGCGACGATGCCGGGCAGGAGGTGAGGTGATGAACGTGATCGACTGGCTGCTCGACTCGGACCCGGCGATCCGCTGGCAGGTCATGCGCGACCTGGCGCATGAACCCGCGAACGTCGTCGCCGCCGAGCGCGCGCGGATCGCCGCCGAGGGCTGGGGTGCGCAGCTCCTGGCCCTGCAGGCGCAGGACGGGCGGTGGGGCGGCCGGGCGTGGTCGAACGACTGGACGGACACGTTCCACGTCCTCGAGCTGCTCCGGCTGTTCGGTCTCGATCCCCACGCTGAGCCGGCCGTGCGTGCGATCGCGCTCGTCCGCGAGCGCGTGGACTGGCGCGACCCCGACTTCGAGACGCCGTGGGCGGACAACCGCTTCTTCCAGGGTGAAGTCGAACCGTGCATCAACGGCAACGTGGTCGCGACCGGTGCGTACTTCGGCGTGGACATGCAGCCGCTCGTGGACCGGCTGCTCGGCGAGCAGCTGTCCGACGGCGGCTGGAACTGCGAGGTCGAGAACGGGGCGACGGTCTCCTCGCTGCGGACCACGGTGAACGTGCTCGAGGGGCTGCTCCAGCACGAGCGAGCGATCGGCGGCTCCGACGAGGTGCGGGCGGCGCGTCATCGGGGCGAGGAGTACCTGCTGGAGCGTCGACTGTTCCGGAGGCGGTCGACGGGCGAGGTGATCAACGACGCGTGGCTCCGGTTCGCCTTCCCGACCTGGTACCACTACGACGTCCTGCGCGCGCTCGACTACCTGCAGTCCACGGGCGAGGCGCCGGACCCGCGCGTCGCCGAGGCGATCGGGGTCGTGGAAGGCAACCGCGGAGCGGACGGTCGCTGGCTGCTCCAGCGCGTCCACGCGGGCGAGACGCACCTGGACATGGAGCCCGGCGAAGGCAGCCCGAGCCGCTGGAACACCCTGCGCGCCCTGCGCGTCCTCGAGTGGTACGCGCAGGGCGGGTAGTCGCAGCGGGAGCGCCGCTCAGACCGCGGCCAGCACCTCCCGGAGCGTCACGGCGAACGCGTCGGGGTCGCCGCGCTGGCCGTACTCGCCGCCCAGGAAGCCGCCGTGGTCACTCGGGAAGGGCACGGTCTCGAGACCCAGGCGCTCTGCGGCCGCCTGCGCGCCTCGGTGGGCGAGCTGGCCGGCGGACTCGACGCCCGCACCCAGGACGATCCGCGTCGGTGCGGCGCGCAGCGCATCGAAGTCGGGCTCGTAGTGCGTGCTCGAGACGATGTTCTGGCCCAGGAGCGCGTCGTTCCGCGTGCCGTCGTCGCCGGCCGGGAGGCCGAACATCGCGGGGTCCGGGTCCGGCTGCGCGGCCAGCGCCGCGGTCATCGGCCCCTGGTGGCTGACGACCTGGATGAACCGCGCCATGCCGGTGCCGAACCCGCTCCGGAGGTACGCGTCGTGGACCGCGCGGCTCGCGGCGAGCGCGCCCTCGCGGTCCGGGACGATGGACGCCAGCGGCGGCTCGTGGGCGACGAGCGTCCGGACGTCGTCCGGGTGGGCCGCGACGAGGGCCAGCGCGTTCACCGCACCACCGCTGCTCGCGAACACGTCGACGGGACCGCCGCCGATGGCCGCGATGATCCGGTGGAGGTCGTCCGCGTGCTGTTGCGGTGTGGACTCGCTGGCGGGATCGTCCTTCGTGCTCCGGTCCACGCCCCGGGGATCGTAGGTCACGACGGTCCGGTCGGAGAAGTGGCCGGCCAGCGTGCCGAACCCGCCCGCACCCATCGGTGACCCGATGAGGAGGAGCGGCGGCTCCGTGGTGTCCGCCTCGCGCACGTCGTAGGTGATGACGGCGCCCGGCGCCTCGATGGTCCGGGTCACGGGCTCGCTCATGCCGCTGCGCCTTCCTGGAGGATCGCGTCGATCTGGCCGACGGCCTGGGTCATGCCCTCTTCCATGCCCATCGCCAGGATCTGCTGCATGGCTTCGGTGCTCGGGAAGCGGCTCTCGATCAGCATCCGCGTGCGTCCCGCGTCGATCGCCTCGATGGTCACGAGGCCCTCGTTGCGCGGGAGCGTGTCGTTCGGCGTCCCGTCGGCGTTCGCGAACCCATCCATGAACACCAGCCGGCGGGGCGGATCGACCTCGACGACATCCCAGTAGCCGTGGGCCTCCTCACCCGTCGGGCCGGTCATGTGGTAGGCGACGCGGCCCCCGGGCGCCAGGTCGTGCTCGGTGAAGCTCGCCGGCCAGGCGGGCGGACCCCACCAGCGCTCGAGCTTGCGGGGGTCGGCCCACAGGTCCCACACCCGCTCCGGCGTGGCGTCGAACTCGGCGGTGAGCGTCATCGTCAGGGCGGCCGGGTCCTTGCGGACGGCGGTGACTGTCATGCCTCGTGCTCCTTGCTGAACGCGATGAGATCCGTCATTCGGTCGATGCGCCCGCGCCATAGCGCCTCGTACTCGTCGAGGAGGCCGCGGGCGAGCCGCAGCGCTTCGATGTTGGTGCGCACGAGCTTGCGACGGCCGGTGCGCTCCTTGGTGACCAGGCCCGCCCGCTCGAGCACGGCGATGTGCTTCTGCACCGCCGCGAAGCTCATGGGGTAGTGGGTCGCGAGCTCCACGACACCCTCGCGGCCGTCGAGCGCGCGAAGGACGATGTCGCGCCGAGTGGCGTCCGCCATGGCGGCGAAGATCCGGTCGGCGTCGAGGACGGTGGTCATAGATACAACCATACGGTTGTATGAAGTCGATGTCAAGCCCGGCGCACTTGACCGGGCGTGCGACAGTCGGGGTCGACACCAGTCGCGCGAAGCCACGAACGGGAAGGAGCGAGATGGGAGCACCCATGTCCAGCCAGAAGGTCACCACCTCCTTGGAAGGCATGAGGTCCCATGCGCACGCTCAATCTCGGCATCCTCGCGCACGTCGACGCCGGTAAGACGACCCTCACCGAGCGGCTCCTCTTCACCGCCGGCGCCATCGACCACGTCGGCAGCGTCGACGCCGGCACCACCCAGACCGACTCGCTCGAGCTCGAGCGCGAGCGCGGCATCACGATCCGGTCCGCGGTCGCCTCGTTCCTCGTGGGCGACCTCGCGGTCAACCTCGTCGACACCCCGGGGCACCCCGACTTCATCGCCGAGGTCGAGCGCGTCCTGGGCGTGCTGGATGGGGCGGTGCTCGTCGTGTCGGCCGTGGAGGGCGTCCAGCCCCAGACGCCGCTCCTGTTCCGGGCCCTCCAGCGGCTCCATGTCCCGACGCTGGTCTTCGTGAACAAGGTGGATCGCGCCGGCGCCGATCCCGACGCGGTCCTCGCGACGATGGCGCGCCGGCTCTCGCCCGGCATGCTGCCGATGGGCGCCGACGACGCGAGCC
>JAICUV010000276.1 GCA_025935655.1 Chloroflexota bacterium
GCTCCAAGGTCCGCTACACGACGATCCAGAACTGGTCCAACGACGTCTACAACCTCGTGACCAAGCGCGCGCACGCGCACGCGCACAGCACCGTCGAGTGGGTGGACGCGAACACCGGGTCGCGGCTCACGATGAAGTACCCGGCGATCTACCTCCGCGGCGAGGGCGCCCGGGCCGAGGTGATCTCGGTCGCGGTCGCCGGCCGGGGCCAGCACCAGGACACCGGCGCCAAGGCGGTCCACCTGGCGCCCAATACGACCTCGCGGATCGTGTCCAAGTCGGTGTCCAAGGACGGCGGCCGGGCGACGTACCGCGGCCAGCTCAAGGTGGCCCCGGGCGCCACGGGCGTCACGGCGTCCGTGCGCTGCGACGCGCTGATGCTCGACGACCTGAGCCGCTCCGACACCTACCCGTACATCGACATCCAGGAAGACGACACGACGATGACCCACGAGGCCACCGTCGGCAAGGTGTCCGCGGAGCAGGTGTTCTACCTGATGTCCCGCGGCCTCACGGAGAACGAGGCGACGAACCTCATCGTGCAGGGCTTCCTCGAGGTGTTCACCAAGGAGCTGCCGATGGAGTACGCCATCGAGTTCAACCGGCTCGTGAAGCTGGAGATGGAGGGGTCGCTCGGATGACCGAGGTCGCCGAGCCGTCGTCCATCGCCCGTCCCGCGCGGGTCCGCCGCTCGCCCACGGAGCTCCAGGTCTCGTTCCTCGACGAGGCGTTCGTGCGGTCGCTGGTCGACGCCCGCGACGAGCCGGGGTGGCTGCGCGACGACCGCCTCGCGGCGCTCGAGCTGTTCGCGTCCCTCGACGTGGAGAGCAACCGCCTGTACACGCCATACGTGGACCTGCGGGCCGCGGCCCTCGACGGGGTGGCCCCGTACACGAGGACCGCTGCCGTCGCGGACGCGCCCGGCACGCTCACGGCGGAGATCGCCGGGGTGCTGGAGCTCGACGAGGACGGCGTGACCGCCGTGGCGCTCGACGACTCGGCCAGGGCCGCCGGCGTCCGGCTGCTCACCCTCGCCGAGCTCGTCCGTACCGACGAGCCGTTCGCCCGCAGGCTGCTCGCCGACGGCGGCCTCGTCCCGGCCGACGAGAAGCTGGGCCAGCTGTCGCGTGCCGCATGGGCGCAGGGGATCGTGGTCCACGTCCCCGCCGGCGTCCACGTGGCGAAGCCCATCGTCCTCCGCTGGCGCGCCGGCGCGCCCCGCGCGCTCGTCGCGCGGACGCTGATCGTGCTCGATGACGGCGCGGAGGCCTCGATCGTCGAGGAGCTGGTCGCCTCGGACGGCGTCGTGCCGGGCTCGCAGGCGATGCTGTCCGCCACGACGGAGATCCGCATGGGGGCGGGCTCGCGGCTCGCGATGGCCAGCCTCCAGGAGCTCGGCCCGGACCACATCGTGTTCCAGCAGCGGCTCGCCCGGATCGGCGAGGGCGCCGACCTGCGCTGGGCGCTGGCCCAGCTCGGGGCCCGGCTCGTGCGCTCGCGCGTGGACAACGTCCTCGCCGGCGACAGGAGCACGGTGGAGCAGGTGGAGATCGTGTTCGGGTCGGACGAGCAGCTGATGGACCTGACCTCGTACACGCGCCACGTCGGCCGGGACACCACCGGGCAGCTGCTGGCGAAGGGCGTCCTCGCCGACAAGGCCCGGACCTACATGAAGGGCCTGATCCAGATCGAGAAGACGGCCGTCGGCACCGACAGCTACCTCGGCGAGTTCGGGATGAACCTCTCGAAGGCGGCCCGCTCGGTCGCCATCCCGAGCCTCGAGATCGACCAGCCGGACTGCCGCCGCGCGGCGCACAGCTCGTCGGTCGGCCCCATCGACGAGACGCAGCTGTTCTACCTCGAGAGCCGCGGCATCCCGCCCGACGAGGCGCGCAAGTTCATCGTCCTCGGGTTCCTCGAGCCCGTCGTCGCGCGCGTGCCGCTCGAGGACGCGCAGGACCGCCTGCGCGAGGCGCTCGAGGCGAAGTGGGCCGCGTCCGCTGGTGCGGGCGACGGCTCCGCGGCCGCCTGACACGCCCGCGATCCGGCCGCCGGCCACCGACCCGCCCGGTACCATCCCGCCCGTGACCACACGTCGGATCGACCTGCTCGGCGTCGATGAGCTGGCCGAGGGCGAGATGCGCATGGTCTGGGTGGACCAGACCGACCCCGTGCTCGTCGTGCACATCAACGGCGAGTTCAGCGCGCTCCAGGGCACCTGCTCGCACGAGTACTACGAGCTCGACCGCGGGTTCCTCACCGCGGGCACGCTGACCTGCCCGCTGCACATGTCGCGCTTCGACCTGGCGGACGGCGAGGCGCTGGACCCGCCGGCCGAGCTGCCGCTCGCGGTCTACCCGGTCGAGATCGTGGACGGGCGGGTCACGATCGAGGTGGGCGACGGGCCCCTGGAGCTCAACGAGGAGACGTAGAGCGGGCGCGGGCTCAGGCGCCGGCGTTGGGGCTCGCGGCCCGGGTGTAGACGAGGATCGTGCGCTCGTACGTGATCACGGTCTCGTCGCGCTGGTTGTAGCCGCGGGTCCGGATCCGGACGAGGCCCTGGCCGGGCCGGCTCTTCGAGGGTCGTGCCTCGAGGACCTCGGACTCCGCGTACAGGGTGTCGCCCGCGAACACCGGCGCCGGCATCCGGACCTCGTCCCAGCCGAGGTTCGCGACCGCGTTGCGCGACACGTCGTCCACGGACAGCCCGGTGACGATCGCGAGCGTCAGCGTGGACACCACGAGCGGGCGACCGAACTCCGTGCGGGAGGCGTAGTCGGCGTTCGAGTGAACCGGGTGGGGGTTGTTCGTGAGCAGGCTGAACCACGTGTTGTCGGTCTCGGTCACCGTGCGACCGTTCGGGTGGCGGTACACGTCGCCGACGCGGAAGTCCTCGAAGTAGCGGCCCTCCCAGCCCGTCACCACGCGCCGCTCCGGACCCGCCTGCGCCGCCGTGCCGTCGTTGCCCGTGTCGTTCACGACCGTCCTCCCGTCACCGCCCAGATCGCCTCCGCCTCCGCGACCTCGCCGTCGCCGATGACGCCCAGGTCGAGCGCGCGAGCCGGCGCGAACCGCCCGAGCGCGACCGCGCGCCGGAGGAGCACCCGCGCGTGGCGGTCGGTCGCCCGGTCGCTCATCACGCCGCCGATGATCGTCGCCCCGCGGGCCTCGTCCTCGACCGCGGACCGGTACGCCTCCAGCTTGGCGGCCTCCGCGTCCAGCGCCGCGGGGTCCAGCCCCGCCTCGAACGCGAGCAGCACCGCGAACAGCTGGGCCGGGTGGCCCACCCACTTGCCGAGCATCCCCATCTCGCGGGCCCGCACGGCGTCCGCGTGGACCAGCGCCATCCGGTCCAGGAAGCGCGCCCGGTTCGCGGCCGCGTCGAGCGAGGCGTCGGCCACGGGGTAGGCGAGCGTCATCCCGTCGACCGCCGGCACGCCGGCGGCACCCGCCACGTTGACGATCTCGCCGCGGACCCACTGGGCGAGCGGCGCGTCGTCGGCGATCTGCGGGAGCCCCAGGTCCGCGGAGTAGTCCGCGAGGCCGTAGATGATCGAGCACAGGCGGGGGATCGCCGCGAGCGTGATCTCCGGGAGCCGCGCCGCGGCCCAGCCGCTCTCGACGAGGAAGCCCACCCGGATCGTCCGCGGGGCGAGGCCGACGGCCGCCTCCGCGGCGTCGAGGAACGCGTACAGCGCCTCGACCTCCTCGGGGTGCTCCACCTTGGGGTAGATGACGCCGTCGAGCCGGTCCGCGACGCCCCGCTCGGCGAGCGCCTCGATGACCGCGGCGAGATCGCGGGCCGTGGACCCCAGGGCGAACCCCGGCGGCCGGAAGGTGCGCAGCGACGGTGGCCCGTCGCCGGACCAGTCGGCCTCGGCGATCGTCGCGGCGGCCTCGCGCAGCCCGGCCTCGGTGACGTCGTCGCGGAGCGCCTGGGCGTCCTCGCCGTCGAGCATCACGAGCGGGGCGCGCGCCGGGCGCGCGAGCAGCGCCTCGACGCCCGCGACCGGGGTCTCGAGCCGCTCGGCGAGGTCGGCGGGCGTCACCCCGAACCGCTCCAGGATCCGGCCCATCGGGGCGGTGCCGCCCTCGACCGCCTTGCGGGCCATCGTGGCGTCCGCGGCCGGCGTCGTGTAATGGGCCGCCTGGCGCCAGTAGCGCAGGGGCAGGTCCGTGCGCCGGGCCTCGAGGATCGGCAGCAGCGTGTCCCGGCGGGCGCCGAACGCGGCGACCGCGGCGTCGAGCGGCCCGCTCACGCGGTCACCGGCGGCTTGAGCGAGGGCACGCGGTCGGCGAGCGGGCCCTCGGGGAA
>JAICUV010000393.1 GCA_025935655.1 Chloroflexota bacterium
GAGAAGGAGGTCAACCAGCGGCTGGCGCTGTTCCACCGGGACGTGGCGGCGCTCCGCCGGTACCTGTACGACGAGCGGCTGGTGGACCGCGACCACGGGATCTACACGCGGGCGGTCCCGAGGCCGTCGCTCCCGGACCCGCGGCCGGCGCTCCCGGACCCGAGGCCGTCGCTCCCGGACCCGCGGCCGGCGCTCCCGCCGCCGGCGTCCCCCGATCCGGACGGGGCCTAGCTCCGCCCGTTCTTGGACGAGGCCTTCGAGCGCGGGGCGTACTCGCCGCCCACGACCGGCTCGATGAGCCCGAAGTTGCCGTCCTTGCGCTTGTAGAGAACGGCCACGCGCTCGTTCTCCGCGTTCACGAACACGTAGAAGTCGTGACCCAGGTCCTCCATCGCCGCGACCGCGTCCTCCTCGAACATCGGCTCGATCGCGAACCGCTTGGTCTTGACGATCTGGCGATCGCGGGTGCCGTCCGATGTCCCGTCCGCGATCTTGCGCAGGAGGACCTTCTCCTCCTCCGGGCGGGCGCGGATGCGTGGCTTCTCCTTGAAGTCGCGTGCCTGGCGCTCGACCTTGTCCACGACCTGGTCGATCGCGGCCTGGTAGCTGGCCCCAGTCGCCTTGCTCTTGATCGTCGTCCCGTCGATGACGAGCGTGACGTCGGCGATGTGGGCGTCCGCGGCGCTTCGGTGGGCCTCGTTGGAGAGCTCCACGGTGGCGTCCGAACGGTCATCAAGGAGTCGCTCGAGGCGGCCGAGCTTGCGCTCCGCATAGTCACGGACCCGGTCCGGAACCTCGACGTTCTTGCCCCTGACGATCGTCCTCACGGTTGACCTCCCGGCGCGGTTCGGCGCCTGGCGTATGGGGCGGAGGGCTCGCGGATGCGGGGCCCATCCGGGCGTCGAGTATAGGCCCGCGACGACCGGGGGAGGGAAGGGGCCAAAGTCCCCCCAGGCCCGTCGTCCGGGGGGCCGCGATCCCGCCGATCGGCCTGCGTCCCGCCGCCCGCGGCCCGTGAAGCGCTCGACGACACCGTCATCGCTCGCGCGCCACCGTGACTGCGCTGACCGCGAGCGCGCCGGTCTCCAGGAGCGCGGCCGCCGCCCCGCACAGGGTCGCGCCGGTGGTCACGACGTCGTCCACGAGGACGACCCATCGGCCACGGACGGCGCGGTCCATGCCCGGCACGACCCGGAACGCATCGCGCACGTTCTCGGCGCGGTGGCGGCGGTCCAGCCGGTACTGCGCGATGGTCGCCCGATCACGGCGGACGGCCACGGCCATGGGCAGCCCCAGCGCGCGGGCGGCGACGTCCGCGACGAGGACCGCCTGGTCGTAGCCGCGCTCGCGCCGACGGGTCTCGTGGACCGGCACCGGGACAAGGACCTCGCCGCCCGCACCCGCCGCCGCCCAGCGAGCGGCGACCGCCTCACCGAGCGGGGCCGCGAGGCGCCGCTCGCCCGCGTACTTGAGCGCGTGCAGCGCCCGGCGGACGGTGCCGTTGAATGGCGCACACCACTCGAGCTGGAGCAGCGGGTCCGGCGGCCCCTCCTCGAGGCCGAGCGGCGTCCCGGGCGGCAGCGCCACCCGTTGGCGGACCGCGGGGAGGCACCGGCGGCAGATCGGGTCGCCTTCCGCGCCGCAACCGGGGCACACGGCCGGGAGCGCCAGGTCCACGAGCCGTCCGATCGGCCGCAGGAGGGTCGTCATGCGCACATGGTGACGATGGCCGCTTATCCGTCACTCATCGGTGCGATGGCGCCACGCCGTGGTGCTCGTTGTCAGGACTTCAGTGGATCGGTGCCATCGCGGGACGGCGCCAGTTGGGATCGTTGTTCCACAGTGCGCACGTACCAGTTGTGCCTGCACCTCGCCGCAGTGCGGCCGGCGGAGCGGACCCTGGGCCCACAGCAGAGCCGAGCCCCTGCCCCCGCC